>JBFXGQ010000026.1:0-17888 GCA_050177915.1 Pseudodonghicola sp.
TCAGAAACATCCCGCCCCCCTTCCGGTTACAGCAGCGTCCCCGCCGGCACCGGGCGGCCGCGCAGGAACACATCGGCATCCTGCGCCCCCTTGCCCGCCATTTGCAAGCGGGTCAGTTGCACCGCCCCCTTGCCGCAGGCGACGGTGAGCGCATTGTCCTGCACCTCGCCCGGCCGGCCGGCGCCTTCGGTCTCGCGCGAGGCCAAAAGCTTCACCCGCTCGCCGCCGATCTCGCACCAGGCGCCGGGAAAGGGCGACAGGCCGCGGATCTTGCGGTCGACCTCGGCCGCCGGCCGGGTCCAGTCGATCTGCGCCTCGGCCTTGTCGATCTTGGCGGCATAGGTGACGCCCTCATCGGGCTGCGGTTGCGGCGTCAGGTCGTCGAGCCGGTCCAGAGCCTCGAGGATCAGCCGGGCCCCCATCGCCGACAGCCGGTCGTGCAGCTGGTCGGTAGTCTCTTCCGCCCCGATGGGCGTCGCCTCGCGCAGCAGCACCGGGCCGGTGTCGAGGCCCGCCTCCATCTGCATGATGCAGACCCCGGTCTCGGCGTCGCCGGCCATGATGGCGCGGTGAATCGGCGCCGCGCCGCGCCAGCGCGGCAACAGGCTGGCATGGATGTTGAGACAGCCCTTGGCCGGCGCGTCCAGCACCGCCTGCGGCAGGATCAGCCCATAGGCCACCACCACCGCGACATCGGCATCGAGCGCGGCAAACTCCGCCTGCGCCTCGGCCCCCTTCAGGCTGACCGGATGGCGCACCGGCAGCCCCAGCGCCTCGGCCCGCGCCTGCACCGGGCTGGGGCGATCCTTCTTGCCGCGTCCGGCGGGGCGCGGTGGCTGGCAGTAGACGGCCGCCACCTCATGCCCCGCGCCCACCAGCGCGTCGAGCACCGGGACCGAGAAGTCCGGGGTTCCCATGAAGATGATGCGCATTGTCGGAGCTCCGCTTTACCGCCGGTTCGTCGTCGCGGCGCACCTTAGTCATGCACGGGCGGGTGTCCAGCTTTGCTGGCCCCTCCTGCGAACTGTGCCCACTGCGCGGGATCAAGCCCGAAGGGCGCCGCGCAAGCGCCGGACCGTCCCCGCGGTCTGGCGCTTGGTCGAAGCTTGCGCACCGATCAGATGTCGTCCGGATTTGGCTGCCATAAAGTGCGCCGAACCGCCGTTGCAGCGCCAACCCACGGTCCGGCGCTTGCGCGGCTCGCTCTGTGGGTCAGGCGGAAGATAGCGCCTGCACCCTCCCACCGCTCCAGACGCTCAGCCCACCGCAGCCTCGCCGCGCGGGAAGATCCCGTTGCTGACGAATTCCATCACCGGCACGCCGTCCTGATTGCGCACCGTCACCTTGCTTTTCACGAAGCCGATCGGCTTGCTTTTCGACGGCGTCAGCTCGATCACCTCCATCCGCACCGACAGCACCTCGCCGGGATAGACCGGCTTCAGCCAGCGCAGCATGTCGACCCCGGGCGAGCCCAGCGACCGACCGTTCTTGTCCAGGTTCTCCACCATCATCGCCATGGTCATGGCGCAGGTATGCCAGCCGCTGGCGCAGAGCCCGCCGAACAGCGACTTCTTCGCCGCCTCCTCGTCGAGGTGAAAGAACTGCGCATCGTATTTGCTGGCAAACTCGATGATCTCCTCCTTGGTCACCTCATAGGCGCCGAATTCGCGCACCTGCCCGATCTCGAAGGTTTCGAAGGGGATGAAATTCAGTGTCTCGTCAGCCATATGCACGCTCCCTCGCAGGCTCTCATCGGCCAGAGGAGGCGCGAGAGCCCGGCAGGATGCAATGGTCAAACCACCGGAACGCCGCGTCACTTGTCCGCGGTCCGGCCGTTCAGCCGCCGCGCTTGCGGGCCTTGCGCAGCAGCATGTCGCGTTTGACCTTGCTGAGCCGGTCGAAATACATCCGCCCTGCCAGATGGTCGATCTGATGCTGCACCGACGTGGCCCAGAGCCCGACGAAATCGCGCTCCTCCACCTCGCCCCTGTCATTCAGGAACCGCACCGTCACCGCCCGCGGCCGCTCGATCGTCGCCGACACGCCGGGCAGGTTGGGCGAGGCTTCCTCATGCGGGCGCAGCTGCACCGAGGCATGCAGCACCTCGGGATTGGCCATGCGCACCGCCTGCCCCCGCGCCTCGGAGGCATCGACGACGGCCAGCCGCAGCATCACCCCGATCTGCGGCGCGGCGAGGCCGACGCCCGGCATCGCCTCCATGGTGTCGATCATGTCATCCCAGATCGCGCGGATCTCGTCGGTGATCGTCTCGACCGGTTCGGCCGGGGTGCGCAGCCGCTTGTCGGGCCAGGGCAGGCAGGGGCGCGCGGTCATGCGAAGGCACCGCCGCGATAGTGGCGCAGCGCCGCGGCGCGATCCTCGGGCGCCAGCCGGTCCAGCGTGACGATCCCGTCCAGATGGTCCAGTTCGTGCTGGGCGCAACGCGCGGCGAACCCGTCGAGCCAGGCATCGTGCGGGTTGCCGCCGGCATCGGTCCATTGCATCCGCACCCGGACCGGACGCTCCACCGCCACCAGAACCCCGGGGATCGACAGGCACCCCTCGTCGCCCAGGGTGGTCTCGTCCGAGCGTTCCAGAACCTCCGGGTTGATCATCACCTGCGGACTGCGGTCGCCGTCCTTCCAGGTGACATCCATGACGAAGAACCGCTTCATCACGCCCACCTGCGGCGCCGCCAGCCCGCGGCCCGGCGCGTCATACATGGTGTCGAACATCTGGGCGATCAGCGCCGCCAGATCCTCGCCCGGCATCACCGGGGCGCAGCGCTGGGACAGCCGCGGTTCGGGCCATTGCAGGATCGGAAGCCCCGCCATCTCAGCCCCGCGCCCTGTCGCGCTTGAACTTCTGCATCTTGCGGGTGATCATCTGCCGCTTCATCGGGCTGAGGTAGTCGATGAAGAGCTTGCCGTTCAGATGGTCGATCTCATGCTGGACGCAGGTGGCCCAGAGCCCTTCGAAGGTCTCCTTGCGCGCCTTGCCGTCGCGGTCGATCCAGGCGACCTCGACCTCGGCCGGGCGGGTCACCTCGGCATATTGCTCGGGGATCGACAGGCAGCCCTCGTCATAGCTGCTGAGCTCGTCCGAGCTTGCCACCACCTCGGGGTTGAACATGATCAGCGGCCGCGGCGGCACGCCGTCCGCCTTCTGGCAATCCAGCACGATCAGCCGGTCCAGCACGCCGACCTGCGGCGCGGCCAGACCGACGCCGGGTGCGTCATACATGGTTTCCAGCATGTCGTCGGCCAGCTTGCGCAGGTCATCCGACAGATCGGGCACCGGCGCGCAGACCTTCTTCAGGCGGGGATCGGGATGGATAAGGATCGGGCGTTTCATGAGCTTGATTTAGGGGATGAACCCGCCCGCCGCAACGCCCCCCTTGCACCCGGCGTCATTCCCGCTAGCCTCCGCCCGATCAAACGGAGACTCCCCATGACTTTCGACACCCTCATCGACCGCCGCGGAACCCATTGCGCCAAATGGGACAAGATGGAGCCGATCTACGGGGTCTCCGCCGAGGACGGGATCGCCATGTGGGTGGCCGACACCGATTTCCAGGCGCCGCAGGTGGTGCTGGACCGGATGCAGGAGATGGTCACGCACGGCGTCTTCGGCTACGTCGACCTGACCCGGGAATATACCGATGCGATCCGCTGGTGGATGCGCAGCCGCCACGGCTGGGAGGTCGAGGCCGACTGGATCTTCACCACCACCGGGCTGGTCAACGCGGTGGGCATGTGCCTGGACGCCTATACCGCCCCGGGCGACGAGATCCTGCTGTTCACCCCGGTCTATCACGCTTTCGCCAAGGTGATCCGCGCCGCCGGCCGCACCGTGGTCGAATGCCAGATGATCAATGACGACGGCCACTACCAGCTGGATTTCGACGCCTGGGATGCGCAGGTCACCGACCGGGCGAAGATGGTGGTCTTCTGCTCGCCGCATAACCCCGGCGGCCGGGTCTGGACTCAGGCCGAGCTGCAAGGCGTGATCGACTTCTGCAAGCGCCACGACCTGCTGCTGGTCTCGGACGAGATCCACCACGATCTGGTGTTTCCGGGGCAGAAGCATATCCCGATGGCGATGGTCGATGCGGCGGCGAACGACCGCGTGATCATGCTGACCGCGCCATCGAAGACCTTCAACGTCGCCGGCCTGCACACCGGCAATGTGATCATCCCCGACGCCGGCCTGCGCGCCACCTTCGCCGCACGGATGGAGGCGCTGCACCTGTCGCCGAACTCGATCGGCCAGGCGGTGGCCACCGCCGCCTATTCGCCCGAGGGCGCCGCCTGGGTCGATGCGCTGATGGGCTACCTCGATGGCAACCGCCGGATCTTCGACGCCGCCATCGATGCGATCCCCGGCCTGAAGTCGATGCCGCTGGAGGCGACCTTCCTCGCCTGGGTCGATTTCTCCGGCACCGGCATGAGCCGCGCGGAATTCACCGCCCGGGTCGAGAAGGAGGCGAAGATCGCCGCCAACCACGGCCCCACCTTCGGGCTGGGCGGGGAAAGCTTCCTGCGCTTCAACCTGGGCACCCAGCGGTCGCGCATCGAAGAGGCCTGCACCCGGCTGAAGGCGGCCTTCGCCGACCTGCAGTAAAACGCAGCCCGGCTGCGCCCGGCCCCATGGCGGGCGCAGCCCTCAGCAGATCTGACGGATCAGGTTCAGTCCGGTCGCGCCAGCAGTGCCCTCGGCGCCTCGGGATCGCGGCTGTAGTCCAGCGGGACGTGATCGCTGGCGGCGGTATGGCGCTTGAACTCGAACCGCATCTCGCCCCCCTCCTCCTCGGCCGCGACGATCAGACACTGATAGAGATGCCGGCTGCCGTCATAGAGGTCGACCAGCCCGCGCAAATGCGCGGCCTCTGCCGCCTCGACCGAGAACCCGTCCTTCCACATCCGCAGCACCGGGTGGAACGCATCATCCGCCAGCACCCGCAGGCGGCTGGCCTTCTTCAGCCCGGCCAGTCGCGCGGCATCCAGCCCGGCGCGCAGCTCTTTCGAGAGATAGGTGGTCATGATGCGATCCTCCCCAGGAAATTCCACGTTAAGTCTGCGCCTTCAAAGAAAAAAATCAAGCGTTCCGCGGGGGCGGCCGGAATTTCCGGCGCAGTGTTGCCGGCCGGGATCAGCCGCGTTGTGCACAGATGCAGGGTGGCTGCGCGCCGGTCCGGCTGGGCCGCAGAGCCCGAGGCGACTAGATTTCGACTAAAATCCGAAGGAGACCGCGATGGGTATGCTGATCGACGGCATCTGGCATGATGTCTGGTACGACACCGGAAAGACCGGCGGCCGGTTCGAACGCTCGGTCGCGGCCTTTCGCAACTGGGTCACGCCGGACGGCAGCGCCGGCCCATCGGGGCGCAGCGGCTTCGCCGCCGAATCGGGACGCTATCACCTCTATGTCAGCCTCGCCTGCCCCAGGGCGCACCGGGCGCAGATCTACCGCCGGCACAAGGGGCTCGAGCCGCATATCGGCGTCTCGGCGGAGCATCCCGACATGCTGTCCCACGGCTGGACCTTCGAGACCGACGATCACGGCGCCACCGGCGACCGGCTCTATGGGCTGGACTACGCCCATCAGCTCTATACCCGCGCCAAACCCGACTACAGTGGCCGGGTCACGGTGCCGATCCTCTGGGACAAGCAGACCGAAACCATCGTGTCGAACGAAAGCTCCGAAATCATCCGCATGTTCAATTCCGCCTTCGACGGGATCACCGGCAACGCCGACGACTACTGGCCCGCGGCCCTGCGGGAGGAGATCGAGGCGGTGAACGCGCGGATCTACGACACGGTCAACAACGGCGTCTACAAATGCGGCTTCGCCACCACGCAAGACGCCTATGAGGCCGCCGAGGCGCCGCTGTTCGACACGCTGGACTGGCTGGAGGCGCGGCTGGCGCGCAACCGCTACCTGATGGGCGACAAGGTGACCGAAGCCGACTGGCGGCTGTTCACCACGCTGGTGCGCTTCGACATGGTCTATCACCACCATTTCAAATGCAGCCGGGCGCGGATCGTCGATTACCCTAACCTCTGGGCCTATACCCGCGAGCTCTATCAATGGCCCGGCGTGGCGGAAACGGTCGGCATGGCGCATATCGTGCGGCACTATTACTACAGCCACGACAGCATCAACCCGAACCGGATCGTGCCGGTGCTGACCGCACCGGAGTTCACCGCACCGCACGGCCGGCAGAGCACGGCAGGCTGACGGCAAGCCGGCGCCGGTCGCCTCAGCGCGGCGCCGCGTAATGCTTCACGATGGCGGCCAGATCCTCGGGCGGTGTGGCGCTCTGCACATAGGCGCAGGCATTGGCGCTATGGGCGAAGATCGACCCGTCGGAAAAGAAGGTGGTGTCGGTGACGAAGATCACCCGCGTCTCCGGGCTGCGGTAGCTGGCGAAATCGGCCACCGCCAGGGCGCTGCCCTCGGCCAGCACCAGATCCAGCACGATGATGTCGAACCGGGTGCTCTGCAATTCCAGAATCGCCGCGCTCTGGGTTCCGGCCTGCCGCACCTCGCCGCCCTGCCGCTGAAGATGGCGCGCCCACAGCCCACCCAGCTCTGCATCGCCCTCGACGATCAGTATCTTCATTGTCTCTTCCGGGACGCGCATGGGGTCGGTCCCTGCGCGCCGAGCGCCAACCCAGCCCGACGTTTGCAGGCTAACAAATTTCGCCCCGTGCTCCAAGCCGCACGGGCATCCGACCGCGCTGCCGCTTGTGTCCGGCAGACAAATCCGCTTCAAGCGGGCGACCGCCGCCCCCTTGCGAACAGACGATCCGCCATGCCCCAGCTCGTTTCCTCCGCCCGCCATGCCCGCCGCGACCACGGCGGTGGCCTCGATGCCGCCATCGCGCGTTTTGGCGGCAGCCGGGCGGGCTGGCTGGACCTGTCCACCGGCATCAACCCGGTGCCCTATCCGCTGCCCGCCTTCACCGGCGACGACTGGGCCGCCCTGCCCGACCGCGCCGCGCAGCAGGCGCTGATCGACGCCGCCCGCCGGTTCTGGCAGGTGCCCGACGGCGCGGCGGTGCTGGCCGCCCCCGGCGCGTCGGCGCTGATCGCGCGGCTGCCGGCGCTGGCCGCCCCGGGGCGGGTGCGGATCGACCCGCCCACCTACAACGAACATGCCGCCGGCTTCGCCGCGCAAGGCTGGCAGGTGGTACAGGACGGCCCGGCCGAGGCGCGGGTGCTGGTGCATCCCAACAACCCCGACGGGCGACTGTGGCGCGCCGCGGAGGCCGACGCGCCGCTCACCGTGATCGACGAGAGTTTCTGCGACATCTGCCCGGAACAGAGCCTGATTTCCCTGACGCAACAGCCCGGCCGCGTGGTGCTGAAGAGCTTCGGCAAGTTCTGGGGGCTGGCCGGGCTGCGGCTGGGCTTCGCCATCGCCCGCCCCGAGACGATCGCCCGGCTGGCCGATCTGACCGGCCCCTGGGCGGTCTCCGGCCCGGCGCTGCGCATCGGCGCCGCGGCGCTGAGCGATGACGCATGGGCCCGGAGCACCCGCGCCCGGCTGGCAGCGGAGGCGCTGCGGCTCGACGCGCTGATGACGGCGCAGGGCGCGGCGGGCGCGGGCGGCACCGATCTGTTCCGCCTCTACCGCGTCGACAGTGCCGCCCGCTGGCAGGAGCGGCTGGCCCGGGCGCATGTCTGGAGCCGCATTTTCCCCTATTCAGAGACCTATCTGCGGCTCGGCCTGCCGCCCGCCGACGGCTGGGCGCGACTGGAGGCGGCGCTGTGACCACGCCCGCGCTGCTCGCCGCCGCGATGATCCTCGACGCCTTTCTGGGCGAGCCCGACTGGCTGTGGTCGCGGCTGCCGCATCCGGCCGTGTTGATGGGCCGTGCCGTAGGCGCGCTGGACCGCCTGCTGAACCGCGGCGGCGCGCGGGTGCTGAAGGGCGGGCTGACCGCCGCGCTGCTCGCCCTCGGCGCCCTGACCCTTGGCGAATTGCTGAGCCGGCTCGGCCCGGTGGTGGAGATCCTCTGTGCCGCGATCCTGCTGGCGCAACGCTCGCTTGCCGATCATGTGCGCGCGGTCGCCGACGGGCTGCGCGCCTCGCTGCCCGAAGGGCGCCGGATGGTCGCCCGGATCGTCAGCCGCGACACCAGCCAGATGGACGAGACCCAGGTCGCCCGCGCCGCCATCGAAAGTGCCGCCGAGAACCTGTCGGACGGGGTGATCGCGCCGGCCTTCTGGTTCCTGGTCCTCGGGCTGCCGGGGCTGATGCTTTATAAGGCGATCAACACCGCCGATAGCATGATCGGCTATCGCAACCCGCGCTACGAACAATTCGGCAAGGTCGCCGCCCGCGCCGACGATCTGCTGAACCTGATCCCGGCGCGGCTGACCGGGCTGCTGATCGCCGGGCTGACCGGGCAGCTGTCGCGCTGGTCCGAGATCGCGGCGGACGCCCGGCGTCACAAATCCCCCAACGCCGGCTGGCCCGAGGCGGCGGTGGCCCGCGCGCTGGATGTGGCGCTGGCCGGACCGCGCAGCTACGACGGGCAGATGCGCGACCTGCCCTGGGTCAACGGCGACGCCCGCCGCCGGATCGGCCCGGCGCAGATCGTCGCCGCGACCCGGCTGCTGTGGCGGGTCTGGATCGGCACGCTGGGTTTGGTGATTGCCACCGCGCTGTTGCTGCCGCTATTGTAGATCAGATTTTCAAGGATATTGATTTCATGCGTCTTTTCGCCGGCCTTCTGGCCCTGTGCCTGTCGTCCTCCGCCGCTTTCGCGCAATGCGGCGGCGCCTTCTCCGGCTTCGTCGAGGGGCTGAAATCCGAGGCGGTCGCCGCCGGCCACGACCGCGCCACGGTCGAGGCCTTCTTTCGCTCCGCCCGGCAGGATCCCGCCGTGCTCAAGGCCGACCGCGCCCAGGGGGTGTCCCAGAAACCCTTCATCGAGTTTTCGCGCCGGCTGATCTCCAAAGGCCGGCTCGACAAGGGGCTGGCGATGGCGAAGAAATACGATGCGGTCTTCGACCGGATCGAGCGGGACTATGGCGTGTCGCGCGGGGTGCTGCTGGCCTTCTGGGCCTTCGAGACCGATTTCGGCGGCTATCAGGGCGACTTCAACACGCTGAACGCGCTGGTGACACTGGCGCATGACTGCCGCCGGCCGGAACTGTTCCGGCCGCAGATCTTCGCCGCGCTGACCCTTTACGAACACGGCGACTTCGACCCCGCCCGCACCACCGGCGCCTGGGCCGGCGAGATCGGCATGGTGCAGATGCTGCCGCGCGACATCCTTGAGAACGGCGTCGACGGCGATGGCGATGGCCATGTGCGGCTCAAGACCTCGGCCCCCGACGCGCTGATGTCGGGCGCCAGGATGCTGTCGCATCTGGGCTGGCGCCCGAACGAGCCCTGGCTGCAGGAGGTCACCGTCCCCGCCGATCTCGACTGGTCGCTGACCGGCCCGGGACAGCAGCGGACGGTGGCGCAATGGGCGCAGCTGGGCGTGCGCGCGCGCGACGGCAAGCTGGCGCAGGGCAGCCTGCCCGCCACGATCATCCTGCCGCAGGGACGCCGGGGGCCGGCCTTCATCGCCTATCCGAATTTCAATGTCTATTTCGAGTGGAACCAGAGCTTCACCTACGTGCTCACGGCCGCCTATTTCGCCAACCGGCTGGAGGGGGCGCAGGTCTATGACGCCGGCAGCCCCGAACCCGGGCTCGACGGGGCGCAGATGAAGGAGCTGCAGCGCCGGCTGCAGGCGCATGGCCACGATGTGGGGAAGATCGACGGCATCCTCGGCTCCGGCACCCGCGCCGCGGTGCAGGCGGAGCAGAAGCGGCTGGGCCTGCCCGCCGATGCCTGGCCGACGGCGGCGCTGCTGAACCGGCTCTGACCGGCGGCGGACTTTACTTTTCGGGAAGGAATGCCCATTATGCTGGGCATACGATAGGCGCTTTCGGTCGGGTTCTCACCGAAAGTTGGCCCTGCGGAGCTGCTACTCCGCAGGGCCTTTCTCTTTCCCGACCTAGTTCAGATCGAGCCAGAGGCGAATGGCGGTCAACACCACGGTCACAACCGCGATCGCCACCATCCACTTACGATACGCGCTCTCGTGCAGCGTCCTCACCTCCTTCCGCCGCGACGGATCGCGGCCCGGGAACGGTAGGCGAGGCAGGGTTAACCGAGCATAAACCTGAGTTGCGCGAGTGTCCGGCGATCCTGGGACCGACGCCGGGCGCCGCTCAGTTCGTCAGACCCAGTTCGAACCGGAAGGGCAACCGCCCGCGCCCTTCGCTCAGCAACATCCGCATCTGCCCGTCGCGGACATAGACGTTGCAACCGCTTGGCTCGACACCGAAGTCGATACAGACCCGGCCATCCGGGCGCAGGGTGAACATGCCGAAATCGGTCGGCCCGCCATAGCCCGGCCGCCGGGCGTCCCCGCTGCGCCGCACCGAACCGTCGGGGGCCAGATAGGGTTTCCGGGGATCGTAGAACTGCAGCGTCTGTCCGGGAAACAGGCCTTTGGACAGCCCCTCTCCCCCCAGCAGCCCCCAGTCCTGCGCGCGGATCGTGGCAGGCAGAAGGATGAGACTCAGCGCGAGCAGGATGCGGTTCATAATAAATTATTATACAACCACCTGTCCCGAATCTCCGAGCGAAATCGGAAGCTTGCGGCAGATCACGCCACCAGTTGCTCGGCCTTCTTCAGATCGACCGAGACCAGTTGGCTGACGCCCTGTTCCTGCATGGTCACGCCGAACAGACGGTCCATCCGGCTCATCGTCACCGCATGGTGGGTGATGATCAGGAACCGGGTCTCGGTGCGGCGGCACATCTCGTCCAGCAGGTCGCAGAAGCGGGTGACGTTGGCGTCGTCCAGCGGCGCGTCGACCTCGTCCAGCACGCAGATCGGCGCCGGGTTGGCCAGGAACACCGCAAAGATCAGCGCCAGCGCGGTCAGCGTCTGTTCGCCGCCCGACAGCAGCGACAGCGTCGACAGCTTCTTGCCCGGCGGCTGGCACATGATCTCCAGCCCGGCCTCCAGCGGATCGTCGCTTTCGACCATCACCAGATTGGCCTCGCCGCCGCCGAAGAGATGGGTGAAGAGCAGGGTAAAGTTGCTGTTCACCTGTTCGAAGGCGGTCAGCAGCCGCTCGCGGCCCTCGCGGTTCAGCCCGGCGATACCGCCGCGCAGCGCCTTGATCGCCTCTTCCAGGTCGGTCTTTTCGCCCGACAGCGTGTCGAACTCCTCCTGCACCTCGCGGGCGTCTTCCTCGGCCCGCAGGTTGACCGCGCCGAGCGCCTCGCGCTGGCGCTTGTAGCGGTTCACATCGGCCTCCAGCACATCGGAGGCCGGCATCTCGTCAGGCGCCACATCGAGGCTGGCCAGCAGCTGCGCCGGGGTCTGTTCCAGATCCTCGGCGATGCGCTCGGCGGCGGCCTGCACGGTCTCGCGGGCGGCCTCGGTGCGCGCCTCGGCGGCCGCGCGCGCCTCCCGCGCGTCCGAGGCCAGGCGTTCGGCGTCGCGCTCGGTCTGGATCGCGGCGCGCTGCCGCGCCTCGCCGGCGGCCAGCGCGTCGGCGGCCATGCTGCGGCGCTCCTCGGCGCGTTCGGTCTGCTCGCCCAGCTCCTCGCGCCGCTCGGCGATCTGCTCGGGCACCGCGCGCGCCTCATAGAGCTCCTCTTCCGAGGTCTCCTTGCGCTCCGCCAGCTCGGCGATCCGGCGCTCCGCCGTCTCCAGCCGGTGACGCCAGCCGCTCAGCTCCTTGGTGACCTCCTGCGACCGCCGGGTGCGCGCCTCGCCCTCGCGGCGCAGCTCGTCATGGGCAGAGCGGCGGGTCAACATGGTGATCCGCGCTGCCTCCACCGTCTGGCGCAGCGCCTCGACCTGCGCCCGCGCGGTATCGAGATCGCCCAGCCCGGCCAGCCCGGCCTCGGCCTCGCGCAGGCGGGCGCGGGCAGACATCGCCTCTTCCTTGTGGCGGGTGACGGCGAGGCCGAGGTTTTCCAGCTTGCCACGGGCGAGGTTGCGATCCGCCTCCGCCCGGCTCAGCGCGCGGGCGGCATCGGCGACCCGCTGATCGGCCAGACGGCGGGCGGCGCGGGCGGCCTTGTCGGCCTCGGTCACCTCGGCCAGCCGCCGGCTCAGCGCCTCATGCGCGGCGCGGGCGCCATCGGCGCGGGCGCTGACCTGCTCCAACTCCTGCTTCAACGCCTCCAGCCGGTTCAGCTGTTCCAGCCGCAGCGCGGCGGCCGAGGGCGCATCTTCAGCCCAGGCGCGGAACCCGTCCCAGCGCCACAGGTCGCCTTCCAGGGTGACCAGCCGCTGGCCCGGCTTCAGCAGCGGTTGCAGCCGCGGCGCCTCCTCGGCCTCGATCACGCCGATCTGGCCGATGCGACGGCCCAGCACCTCGGGCACCGTCACATAGTTCGCGAGCCCGGTGACCCCCGCCGGCAGCTCCTGCCCGGCGCCATAGCCGGGCAGCCGGGTCCAGCCCGACGGGCCGTCCTCGTCGACCACCGGGGCGCGCAAATCGTCGGCCAGCGCGGCGCCGAGCGCCTTTTCATAGCCCGGGCGCACCTTGACAAGATCCAGCACCTGGCCGCCCTCGGCGGTGTCGCGCGCCACCAGCTTGGCCAGCGCCGCTGTCTCGGCCCTGAGCGCGCCGGCCTCGCCCTCGGCCTCCGACCGCTGCGCCCGGGCCTCGGCCTCGCGCGCCTGGGTGTCGGTGCGCATCTCGTCGGCGGCGGTCAGTGCCTCCTCGGCGGCCTCGGCGGCCTCCTGCGCCTCCGCCTCGGCCTGTTGCGCAGCCTCAAGGGCCTCCTCGGCCAGCTCCACCGCCTCCTGCGCCGCCTCGACCGCCTCGCCGGCGCGCGCCTCTTCCGCCTCGGAGCGGGACAGCGTCTTGCGGTTGTCCTCCAGCAGCCGCTGCGCCGACTGGTGGCGGGCGGCCAGCCGCGCCACATCCTCGGTCACCTGGGCCAGATGTTCCTCGCGCTCCTGCAGCACCGAGGCCGCCTCATGCGCCAGCTCCGCCGCCTCGGTCAGCTTCTCCGGGTGGCCGTCGCCGGCCTTGGCCAGCTCGCGCGCCTCCCATTCCAGCCGCTCGATGGTGTCGCCGGCGTCGCGGTTCAGCCCGGTCTCGCGCTCAATATCGCGGGCCAGCTGGTCGATCCGGGCGGTCAGCGTCTCGATGGTCTTGCGGGCGCGCGCCTCCTGATCGTTCAGCGCGTCGCGCTCGACCTGCAGCCGCTGCAGCACCGCCGTGGCGATCGCCTCCTCCTCGCGCAGCGGCGGCATCGCCTCGTCTGCCTCGGCCCGGGTGCGGGCGGCCTGGGTGGCGCCGCCCTCGGCCCGCGCCGCCTCGGTCACCCGCGCGCGCAGCACCGTCTCGGCCGCCGCCCGCGCCTCGTCCGCATCGCGCCAGCGACGGTAGAGCAGCATGCCCTCGGCCAGCCGCAGCTCGGTGCCGATCTCGCGGTAGCGCGCCGCCTGCCGGGCCTGACGCGCCAGTTGCGACAGCTGCGCCCCCAACTGCTCCAGCACATCGTCGACGCGGGTCAGGTTGGTCTCGGTCGCGCGCAGCTTCAGCTCGGCCTCGTGACGGCGCTGATAGAGGCCGGAGATCCCCGCGGCCTCCTCCAGGATCCGCCGCCGCGCGGTGGGCTTGGCGTTGATCAGCTCGGAAATCTGCCCCTGCCGCACCAGCGAGGGCGAATGCGCCCCGGTCGAGGCATCGGCGAACAGCATCTGCACGTCGCGGGCGCGCACGTCCTTGCCGTTGGCCTTATAGGCCGAACCCACGTCGCGGGTGATCCGCCGCACGATGTCCAGCGAGTCGCTGTCGTTGAACCCCGCCGGCGCCAGCCGGTCGCCGTTGTCGATGGTCAGCGCCACCTCGGCGAAATTGCGCGCGGGTCTGGTCGAGGCGCCGGCGAAGATCACATCTTCCATGCCGGCCCCGCGCATCGCCTTGGCGCGGGTCTCGCCCATCACCCAGCGCAGCGCCTCCAGCAGGTTCGACTTGCCGCAGCCGTTCGGCCCGACCACGCCTGTCAGCCCCTCGGCGATGATCAGGTCGGTCGGATCGACGAAGCTCTTGAAGCCGGTCAGTCTGAGGCGGGTGAAGCGCAAGGGACGGCCTTCTTGATTCCTGTGGATCTGGAATTTGCGGCCAGCGGCCCCTCTGAGTCAACCGCCCCGCCGCTGCATCTGGCGGCGAAGGGGGGATTTATCCCCAATATATTGACGAAATCGGCCGATTTCCGCCCTCAGCTTCAGTTCACCCCATCGCAGCGGTAGCTTGGGAAAACCGGACCGCCGGGCGCGGATTGCCGCTGTCCGGTCAGCCGGCACAGCTGCGCCGCGCGGGCGGTGGGCGGTGCCGGTTCCGGGCAGTCGAGCCAGCCGGTGGCGACCGCCTGATCGCCCAGCACCCGGCGCACCGGGCAGCCGCTGACCAGCGCCATCGCCATACCCGCACGCTGACGAATCGGGCCGAAGCGGGGCGCATAGCCCGGGTTCACACGGATCGCCTCGGCCAGATGGCCGCGCAGGCGCACATCGAAGATGCTGCCGTTCACCGCGATCCGGGTCACCGGCGCGGTACGGAAGTGCGGGCTGGGGCCGCCGCAGGCCGCCAGCCCGGCAAGGATCAGGACACAGAGGCCGCGCATCGCTCCCTCCGTCGTTCGCAACCTATGCGAGCATAGCAGAGATTTCGCGCCCTGCCGAGCCTCCGGCGCGGCTTACTCGGTGCGCAGCAGACGGCCGAGACGCCGGATGCCTTCTACGATCTGATCGTCGTTCATCGCCGAGAAGCTGAGCCGGATGGTATTGCCGCCGCTGCCATCGGCATAGAAGGCCCGCCCGGGCACGAAGGCGACCATCTCGGTCTGCAGCGAGCGCGCCAGCAGGTCGGCGCCGTCCATGCCCTTGGGCAGCGTCAGCCAGACGAACATGCCGCCCTCGGGCCGGGTCCAGTCGACGCCGGCAGGCATATGATCGGCCAGCGCCGCCAGCATCACGTCGCGGCGATGGCGATAGACCTCGCGGATGCGGGCGACATGGGCGTCGAAATGGCGCTCGGCCACCTCGCAGATGGCGATCTGGTTGATGGTGGGGGAATGCAGGTCTGCCGCCTGTTTCAGCAGCACCATCTGCGAGATCACCGGCCGCGCCGCGACCGTCCAGCCAACCCGCAGCCCGGGCGACAGCGTCTTGGAGAACGAACCGCAGTAGACCGTCCGGCAGCCCTCGACCGAGCCCTTGCGGGCGATCTCCAGCGCCAGCAGCGGCGGCACCGGGGTGCCGTCGTAGCGCAGTGACTGATAGGCCGCATCCTCGATCACCGCGCAATCGAGACCCTCGACCAGATCCAGCAGCCGTTCCCGTTCGGCCAGATCCAGCGTCGCGCCGGTGGGGTTGGCGAAGTCGGGCGACAGATAGGCGAATTTCACCGTGCCGCCGGCCTCGGCCGCGCCTTCGGCATAGCTGGCGACTGTGCGGTTGCCGTTGAGGCTGAGCTGATCGTAGCGCGGCTCGTAGGCGTTGAAGGCGGCGAGTGCGCCCAGATAGGTGGGCCAGCCCACCAGCGCGGTATCGCCCGGCGACAGGAACAGCTTGCCCAGATAGTCCAGCGCCTGCTGCGAGCCCGAGGTGATCAGCACGTTGTCGACGTCGCAGGCGATGCCGATCCGCGCCATTTCGCCGACGATCCAGCGGCGCAGCGGCAGATAGCCCTCGCTCACCGAATATTGCAGCGCCTGCGCCTGCCGCTCCGGGCTCAGCGCGTCGGCGAAGGCCTCGGCAAAGGCGTCGGCCGGAAACAGCGCCGGGTCGGGAATGCCGCCGGCGAACGAGATGATACCCGACTGATCCAGCAGCTTCAAAAGTTCACGGATCTCCGACGCCTTCATCCGCGACGCGCGGGTGGCAAAGATCTGTTGCAGGGACATCGCCGTACCTCCTGGCCTTCGTTCCGGCTGCGCAACGTAATTTTCGCAAAGATAAAGTCAATGTTCCTGACCTATTGTTACGACAATCGTGATCTCGGCGTTCCGATGCCACGGCCGGGGCTTGCGGGCTTGTGTGCGCCGCGGTCATATGATTTTCCCAAATTCAATGCCGCAGCGACGGGTGTCCGATGCCGTTCCAGAAAGTCCAGCCCGAAAAACTCTCCACCTCGGTCGTGCGCCAGATCGAGCAGTTGATCCTGCGCGGCATCCTGCGCCCCGGAGAGCGACTGCCGGCCGAGCGCGATCTGGCCAACCGGCTGGGCGTGTCGCGCCCCTCGCTGCGCGAGGCGGTGTCGGAGCTGCAGGACGAAGGGCTGCTGACCACCAAGGCGGGATCCGGCATCTTTGTCGCCGATGTGCTGGGCTCGGCCTTCTCGCCGGCGCTGACCCGGCTGTTCTCGACCCATGACGAGGCGGTGTTCGACTATCTGTCGTTCCGCCGCGACATGGAGGGGCTGGCGGCCGAGCGCGCCGCCCGGCTGGGCTCGGACAGCGACCTGAAGGTGATCCAGACCATCTTCGACAAGATGGAGGCCGCCCAGGCCCGCGCCAACAATGCCGAGGACGAGGCGCGACTGGACGCGCAGTTCCATTCCGCCATCATCGACGCCAGCCACAATGTGGTGATGCTGCACATGATGCGGTCGATGTACGACCTGCTGCGGCAGGGCGTGTTCTATAACCGCAAGGTGATGTTCAAGCAGCGCACCTCGCGCGCGGCGCTGCTGGACCAGCACCGGGCGATCAACGTGGCGCTGCAGGCGCGCGACCCCGAAGGCGCCCGCGCGGCGGTCGAGGCGCATCTCGATTACGTGCAGAAATCGCTGGAGGACCAGCGCCGCGCCGACCGCAACGAGGCGGTCGCGCGCCAGCGGCTGGAGCATGAGACCAAGCGCGGCCCGCGCCGCGGCTAGGCCTTCGACCTCGGCAAGCAGTCCCCAGAAAATGGAAAAACCCGGCCGATGGCCGGGTTCTCACAGTGGATGTGACCTGAGGGTCAGGCCAATCCGGACCTGCGCTCAGTGCAGCTTGGTCTCGACATCCGCGATGGCGCTGTCGATCAGCTTGTTGCCTTCGGCGGCGGTCATCTGCTTGGCGATCACCTCTTTGGCAGCGGCCACGGCAGCGATCACAGCCTGATCGCGCACCTCTTTCACCGCAGCGGCTTCGACCGAAGCGATCTGCTCCTGCGCCGCAACCAGACGGCGGGCAATCGACTTTTCCAGGTCCAGCTTGGCCTGTTCGGCCGCGGCAGCCGCATCGGCGCGGGCATGTGCCACGATCCGCTCGGCCTGCTCCTGAACCTCTTTCTGCTTGCGCTCGTAGGAAGCCAGCAGGGTCTGTGCCTCTTCGCGCAGGGCGCGGGCCTCGTCCAGCTCGGCCTTGATGCCGGCTGCACGGTTGTCCAGCGCGCCGCCGATCATGCCGGGGACCTTGAAGTAGGCCACGATCGCCACGAAGACGATGAAGGCGATCAGCACCACGAAGTTGGTGTTGTGCAGCGAGAAGAACGGGCCGCTGGCGGCCAGAGCGGGGCTGGCGCTGCCCAGCATGAGGATGAGTGCGGAAAGGCTGCGCATCGGTCTTATCCTTTCATCCGGTCCGCGACGGCGCCGGCAATGGCGGCCTCGTCGGGATTGAACCCCATCACCGAGACGATCTCGGCGGCGGTGTCCTTGGCCACGGCCTGAATGCTTTCCAGCGCGCCGGCACGGATTTCGGCGATCGCCTTCTCCGATTCGGCTGCCTTTGCGGCGATCTCGGCGTCGGCCTTGGCGATGGCATCGTCCAGACCGGCTTGAATCTCGGCACGGGCTTCAGCGGCGATGCGCTGCGCCTCGGCACGGGCTTCGGCCAGCGCGTTGTT
>JBFXGQ010000027.1:0-17613 GCA_050177915.1 Pseudodonghicola sp.
TCTGGCCGAGCGCGAACGCGAGGAGATCGACGTCATCGAGGAGTTCCTGCCGCGCCAGCTGAGCGAGGCGGAGGTCGAGACGGCGGTTCGCAAGGTGGTGGCCGAGACCGGCGCGGCCTCGATCCGCGACATGGGCAAGGTCATGGCGGCGCTGAAATCGCGCTATACCGGGCAGATGGACTTCGCCAAGGTCGGCCCGAAGGTCAAGGACCAGCTCTGCGCCGGCGGCAAGTGCTGAGCGGCGCCGCGGCGACCCCGGGCTGAGATCCCCGGCGCCGCGACCGACGCCGGGCGGTTGCCCCCGGACTTCCATAAGTTCTCAGGATCGCAGGGCTGCGCGTTCGACCGCACGGTGCTTACCGGTAGTCCCGGACGATCAGCCCTCTGACAGCGTCTCGTCGGGCAGCGTTTCGCCGGGCCTGAGCAGCCGCAGATCCTGCGGCGACAGCGGCGTGCCGGTTTCGGCGTCGCAGAGCACCGGCGCGACCGGCGTGCCGCTCTGCCTCGACACCAGGCGATAGGGTTTCTCGTCGGGGGCGGGCACGGCGTCATTGGCCCAGGCGATCAGCGATACCATCACCGGAAACAGGTTCCTGCCGGTCTCGGTCAGCCGGTATTCGAAGCGCTGCGGGCGCTCCTGATAGGGGACGCGGTGCAGCAGCCCCTTGGCCTCCAGCGTCTTCAGCCGCTCGGCCAGCAGATGCCGGGTGATGCCCAGGCTGGCCTGGAAATCGTCGAACCGGCGGATGCCCAGAAAGCAGTCGCGCAGGATCAGCAGGGTCCAGCGCTCGCCGATGACCGACAGGCCGCGGGCGATGGGGCAGGCTTCGGTTTCCAGTTCAGTCCAGCGCATGGCGCCGTCTTAGCACGGCTTGACGAGTTCCGAAAGAGAACTTAGTGTCGAGTCAGTTCTGAAAAGGAACTCAATGATCGGCGGGGCCGAATGTGCGAGGAGCCGGTGCGCAACCCCTTGCTGCGCGGCCGGGCAGAGACGGAAGGACAGATGTCATGACGGAGACTGCGGCACAGGAGGCCCGGCCGGTCCGGGATCGCGGACAGGGCGGGCCGGCGGGCAACTCTCTGCCTCCCATGCTTCGGCTGGCCCGGGGGGCGGCGCGGGGGCTTTCCCTGGTCGCTCCCGGCCTGGCCGCGATCTGGCTTGAACGCGCGCTGGTGCGGCCGCCGCGCCATCCGGTGCCGGAGCGGGAAAAGGCCTGGTCCGCCGGCGCCGAGGTCTGGCGCATTCCCTTCGGGCCCGCGGGGACAATGCCGCTCTATGGCTGGGGGCAGGGGCCGCTGGTGCTGCTGGTGCACGGGTTTGCCGGGCGGGGCAGTCAGATGGGCGCCTATATCGCGCCGCTGCTGGCGCAGGGCTATCGCGTGGTCAGTTTCGATGCGCCGGCCCATGGCGCCGCCGACGGGCGGACAAGTTCGGTGCCCGAGGCAGCGGCGGCGCTGACCGCGGTGGCGGCGCATCTGGGGCCGCTGGCGGCGGTGGTCGCCCATTCCGCCGGGGCGGCGGCCTGTTCGGTGGCGCTGTCGCGGGGGATGCAGTGCGGCAAGGTGGTCTATATCTCTCCCAACGAGGATGTCGGTCGCTTCCTGCGCCGGGTGGCGGGGCTTCTGGGGATGCCGGAAAGGGTGGCAGCACGGACCCAGGCGCGGCTTGAGGCGCGCCATGGGGTGACATTCGAGGCGTTGCGCGGCGTGCCGCTGGCGGCGGGGCAGCGGATCCCGGCGCTGATCGTGCATGACCGCGCGGACCGGATGATCCGTTTCGAGGACGGCCAGCGCATCGCCCGGGCCTGGCCCGGGGCGGAGCTGATGGCGACACAGGGGCTGGGCCATACCCGCATCCTGCGCGATGCCGGCGTGGTCGAGGCGGCGGTGCGCTTCATCGGCCCGGCCTGAGGTCGGCCCAGCCTGAAGTCGCCGCTGTCAGCCCGGCAGCGCGGTCAGCAATTCGTCATACAGCGCTTTGCGCTCGTCCTCGGACAGGAAGGCGCCGATCTCGACCTCGCGGCCGGCGCCCTTGAGGGTGACGTAATTCGGCACCGGGCCGCCCTCGGGGTGCAGCTTGACCCGCGCCCAGTAGCGGTTGCATTCCCAGTCCTGTTCCGACCCGTCCGGATTGCGGCGGTTCAGATGCGCCATATCGGCGGTCAGCGTCAGCACCTCGAGGATGCGGCGGTCGCGGTAGCTGCGGTTCAGCGCGTACCAGATGCCGCCCACCGCCAGCAGGATGAAGGGCAGGATGCCCCAGAGCAGCACGGACCCGAGCAGCGCCAGCAGCGGCACCAGCAGCAGCGCGAAGGTGGCGAGGACGAAAATGCCCAGGCCCCGCGGCGGCAGCGAGTTATGCGGCCACAGCTGCAGTTCCCGGGTCTCTGAGCCGGGGACGGGATCGGTCCATTTATACGGCATCTTGAATGCGTTTTATCATAGCCGTCCGAGGCGTCGAGGGCGGCCGGCAAAAAAAACAGCCGCGGCGGATGCCGCGGCTGCAAGACTGGTGCGAAAGCGATCAGAACAGGAAGTCGTCCGCCGTCAGCACCGGGTTGCCGCCGGTCAGCGTCAGCGCGATCGTATCGCCCAGATCGCCGTATTCCACGGTGTAATGGGCGCCGCCGGTGTGGGTGATGGTCAGGTCGGCGAACTCCAGCCCGGTGGCCGACAGGTCGATCTTGTCGTTCCGGTTCAGGCCGACGATGACATCGTCGCCATCGCCCAGGGCGAAGACGAAGGTGTCGGCACCGGCGCCGCCGCGCAGCGTGTCGTCGCCGGTGCCGCCGTTGAGCACGTCGGCGCCCTTGCGGCCGAACAGGCTGTCGTCGCCGGCGCCGCCGAACAGCTGGTCGTTGCCCTGATCGCTGGAGATCCGGTCGTCGGCGACGGTGCCGGTCAGGATGTCGGCGCCCTTGGTGCCGTTGATCTTCTGACCGAAGGCGATGTCATAGAGCGCGGTGGTCCCCGACATCTCGTAGCTGACGGCGATCTGGTCGGTACCGGTCAGGCTGTCCTCGGCGGCGATGAACTTGATCACCTCGGGGCTCGCGTCGCCGTTCTCGGAGCTGTCGATATAGTCCAGGAACTTGGCTTTCTTCGGGTTCGAGATGTCATAGATCATGATGCCGCCGTCCCGCTCCAGCCCGATGAAGGCCAGGGTCCTGCCGTCGACGTCGCCCACGGCGATCGCCTCGGGCTCGGGGCCCTTGTTGTCCGAACGGTTCTCGTCCACCACATCGGCGTCGTCCGAGGGGTAGCTGTCGTTGTTGAAGGCATTGGCCGGGCGCAGTTGCGAGATCAGCGTCTCGAACTGGTCGCCCGAGTCGAACACCAGCTTGCCGTTGGCGTCGAAGATCGAGAAGGAGCGCGAGCCGTAGGCGTGCAGCACGTCGATGTCGCCGTCGCCGTCGGTGTCGCCGTCGATGATCGACACGGTCAGCCGTTCCAGATCGGCCAGCTCCTCGGCGGTATAGGCGTCGGGGTCGATCGACACGCCGGCGACATCGCCGTCGACGATATCGCCGACGCGGGCGGCATCGCCGCCTTCGTCGAAGTCGCCGCGGTCGTCGCCCTCATTGGCGGTCAGGAAATAGGTCTTGCCCTTGAGCTCCACCGTGGCGATGGCGTCGGGCATGTGCAGCCCCTCGACCGGCACGGCGTGGATGTCGATGGCATCGTCCTTGTCGTTGGGGTCGATGCCATAGCCCGCGACGCTGTGGTCGGTGGTGCCCAGCGGCAGGATTTCGGTAAAGCTCATCGTCGCCAGGTCGAAGACGGCGACGGCATTGGCCTCCTGCAGGGTGACGAAGAGGGTGCCGTCGGGGCCTTCGGCGATATACTCGGGCTCGAAATCGGTCGAGGGCAGCACGCCGGGGAACAGGCGCACGCCGGCGGCTTGCAGCGCCTCGGCCTGATCGTCGAAGGCTTCGAAGCCGACGGTGGTGGCGGTCATCGTCGCCACCTCGATCACCGAGATCGAGCCGGCCGGATCGCCGCCGTCGGTGGGCTCGCCCTCGTTGGCGACGAAGATATAGGCGCCGTCCTTGGAGAAGGTGACCATGTCGGGCAGGTTGCCGACCTCGATGGTCTGGGCGGGGGCATCGCCGGCTGTGGCGGCGAGGTCATAGAACGCGACGACGCCGTTCATGGGGGTGTCGGTGGCGTCGGCGCGCTGGACGGCAACGGCGATGCCGGCGTCCGAAACGGTGACCGAATTCACGCCGTCGTAATTGGCGATCAGGGTCAGGTCGAGCGAGGTGATCAGCGTCTCGCTGGCGGCATCGAAGATGTCGATGCGGTCGTCGGCGCCATTGGTCACATAGAGGCGGCCATCGTGATGGGCGACCACTTCGGACCCGGCTTCGCCGGCGCCGCTGTCATAGCTGCCGGCGATATCGAAGCCCAGCGTGTTCAGCGTCTTGATGGATACGGTCTTGGCCATGTCGTCCCCGTGAATTCGGTTGGTTTTCAATCAGAGGCCGGCGCGGGCTTGCGGGCCCGGCCGGCGCGGTACGGGGCTGCGATAAAGGGTTAACATCACCGCAATGTGACATCCGCGGCGCGGTGGGGCCGGAAACGAAAGCGGAAATGAAAGCGGAAACGAAAAAGGCCCCGGCGGTCTGCCGGGGCCTTCTGGTGTTCGGTCCTGATGCCGGGATCAGTGGGCGTGGCCCTTGTCCCAGTCCTCACGCTTCGGCAGCTGCTCGAAGGTGTGCTCCGGCGGCGGCGAGGGCAGGGTCCATTCCAGCGTGTCGGCATATTCGTTCCAGTAGTTGTTCTCGGTGACGCGGGCGCCACGGAACAGCGAGTAGAACATGATGCCGAAGAACAGCAGGAAGGAGGCGAAGGAGATCAGCGCGCCGGTCGACGAGATCTTGTTCCAGTAGGCGAAGGCCTCCGGATAGTCGATGTAGCGGCGCGGCATGCCCTGACGGCCCAGGAAGTGCTGCGGGAAGAAGGTCAGGTTGACGCCGATGAAGAACAGCCAGAAGTGCAGCTTGGCGGCCCATTCGGGGTACTGACGCCCGGTCATCTTGCCGAAGTAGAAGTAGATGCCGGCGAAGATGCAGAAGGCCGCGCCCATCGACATGGTGTAGTGGAAGTGGGCGACCACATAGTAGGTGTCGTGATAGGCCCGGTCCACACCGGCCTGGCTCAGCACGATGCCGGTCACGCCGCCGATGGTGAACAGGATCAGGAAGCCGAAGGCGAACAGCATCGGCGCCTTGAACTCGATCGAGCCGCCCCACATCGTGGCGATCCAGGAGAAGATCTTAACCCCGGTCGGCACCGCGATGACCATGGTGGCCAGCATGAAATAGGCCTGCTGGTTCAGGCTGAGACCCACGGTGTACATGTGGTGCGCCCAGACGACGAAGCCCAGCACGCCGATGGCGATCAGCGCCCAGACCATCGGCAGATAGCCGAAGACCGGCTTGCGCGAGAAGGTGGCGATCACGTGGCTGATCAGACCGAAGCCGGGCAGGATCACGATATACACTTCCGGGTGGCCGAAGAACCACAGGATGTGCTGGTACAGGATCGGGTCGCCGCCGCCGGCCGGGTCGAAGAAGGTGAAGCCGAAGTTGCGGTCCATCAGCAGCATGGTGATGGCGCCGGCCAGCACCGGCAGCGACAGCAGAATCAGCCAGGAGGTGACGAAGATCGACCAGGCGAACAGCGGCACCTTGAACAGGGTCATGCCGGGGGCACGCATGTTCAGGAAGGTGGTGATCATGTTGATCGCGCCCAGGATCGACGAGGCGCCGGAGACGTGCACCGCGAAGATGGCGAGGTCCATCGACATGCCGCCTTCATGCACCGAGAGCGGCGGATAGAGCACCCAGCCCACGCCCGAACCCAGCTGGTCGTTACCGCCCGGGGTCAGCATCGAGGCGACGCCCAGCGAGGTGCCGGCGACATAGAGCCAGAAGCTGAGGTTGTTCATCCGCGGGAAGGCCATGTCCGGCGCGCCGATCTGCAGCGGCATGAAATAGTTGCCGAAGCCGCCGAACAGCGCCGGAATCACCACGAAGAACATCATCAGGACGCCGTGATAGGTGATCAGCACGTTCCAAAGGTGACCGTTGGGGGTGCAGACACCGCCGTCGCTGAACAGGCGGATGCCTTCCAGACACATGTACTGTACGCCGGGCTCCATCAGTTCCAGGCGCATGAAAACGGTGAAGGTCACCGAGATCAGGCCGGTGAAGGCCGAGAAGATCAGGTACAGAAGCCCGATATCTTTGTGGTTCGTTGACATGAACCAGCGGGTAAAGAAACCGCGCCGGTCCTCGTGCTCGTGACCATGAATGGCTGCGTCTGCCATTTGGTTCCTCCTGTTGCGTGTGACAGCGTGCCGCCCTTGCGGGCGCACGTATTCATGCAGGTTTTAGAATGCCCGGATGGGTGCTTCAATGACAGAATTTGATCTGGATCAAGATAAATTGCCGCGCCTCGACGCCTCCGCGCCGCCCCTGAGCCCCCCCTGAGACACCCTCGCGACGCCCGCGCCGGGGCCTGTCGGGCCGCCTTCGACGGCCGGGGACGGTGGCGGATACGGGCGATGAAAGCGGGCGGCGGAGGCGGGCGGACAAGCCGGCGTAAATGCCCGCCCCACAACGTCGCGCTGCTTGGGGCAAACGACGGGCCGTAATGCGGCAGTGGGGCGGGAGGCGAAATGATTGGGGATCAATCACTCTCGTCGG
Organism: Pseudodonghicola sp.; assembly: GCA_050177915.1. Lineage (GTDB taxonomy): Bacteria > Pseudomonadota > Alphaproteobacteria > Rhodobacterales > Rhodobacteraceae > Pseudodonghicola. The sequence continues at coordinate 6,714 of JBFXGQ010000027.1, forward strand.
AACGCCCCCTGTCTCGCCCGTGCCGTGGCGTGCCGCATGACCCAAATGGGTTATTCTTCGCTGTTTCAGTTGGTTTAGGCGCTTGTAATCACTGGCGGGCAAGATAGTTAATCTCGGCAGAGAAAGGAAACGGGACGCGCAATGGCGCCAACGGTCGATCCAGAGGGGGACGGGCTGATCAGCCGCGAACGGATTATCGCGGCGATCTACGAGGCTGTCCTGCGTCCCGAGCTTTACGACGATTTCATGGACCTGTGGTCCGAACATGTCTTGCTGGAGCGGGCCGGCGAGGACGACGGCATTGCCGGGCCCGGGGGCGATGCGACCGGGGCGGCGCTGGCCGGCCCTGAGCTGGAGGCGCATTTCCGGCGCGCCTTCGACATCCTGGAGCGCATCGGCCGCGACCGGCCGGCCCCCGGAATCGCCCGCTTCGTGCGCGACCACCCGGGATATGCGCTGCTGCTGCGCTGCGACGGCAGCGCGGTGGCCAGCAGCGCGGCGGCGCAGGCCGGGCCCGGCTCGGCGGCGACGCTGGCGGCGCTGGAGGATCATCTGGCGGCGGGCTCCGCGGTACAGCTGCGCGGCCTGCTCGGCGCCTGCGCGCGGCCGGACTGCACCGCCGACGCGGTGGTGCTGAGCACCGATTTCGCGGCGCGCTACCTGATCGCGCGCACCCATCTCACCCCGGGGACGCCGGACGAGGCGCTGGTGGTGATCGAGCCGCTGCAGGTCCGCTGGTCCGAGCGTGCCGAGGCGCTGCTGGCGCGCAGTTTCGGCCTGTCCCCGGCCGAGCTGGATCTGGTGCGCCATCTGATGGCGGGCCGCAGCCTGCGGCAGATCGCCGAGGAGACCCACCGCTCGGAACACACCGTGCGCAACCAGTCGAAATCGGTGCTGGCCAAGACCGGCACGCCCAGCCAGGCGGATCTGATCCGGCTGGTCTCGGTGCTGTGCCGCGAGGGCGTCGAGGGCACCGAGCCGGCCGGCCCCGGGCCGTTCGGCGGCCGCCGGCACTGGCTGACCACCGCCGCCGGGCGGGGCTTCGAGGTTTATGAATTCGGCCCGCCCGATGGCCGGCCGGTGCTGTTCCTGCACGGCATGATGGAGGCTCTGGCCGGGCTGGCGCGGATCCGGCCGGCGTTGCAGCGGCGCGGCCTGCGGGTGCTGGCGCCGGTGCGGCCGGGCTATGGCCATTCGGCGCCGCTGTCGCGCGCCGATGGCGCGATCGCGGCCTCGCTGGCGCAGGCGGATGCGATCTGGGAGCGGTTCGACCCGGGCCGGGCGGTGGTGGTCGGCCATATGGCCGGGGCGATGCACGGCTTTGCCCTGGCGGCGCGGGCGCCCGGGCGGGTGGCCGGGCTGGTCTCGGTCGCCGGCGGGGTGCCGTTCCGCTCGACCGCGGAATTCGCCACCATGGCGCCGCGCCAGCGCATCGTCGCCTATACCGCGCGGCTGGCGCCGGTGCTGCTGCCGGCGATCCTGCGGGCCGGTATCAGCCAGATCGACGGCCATATGGTGACCGATTTCGCCCAGGCGCTCTATGCCGAGGGCACCTGCGATCACGCGCTGATGCGCGACCCGGCGCTGTGCGATGCGATCTGCGGTGCCTATCGATTCTCGGTGCTGCAGGGCCACCACGGGTTCTGGGGCGATTCCTATGACGCGGTGCGCGACTGGAGCGCGTATGTCGAGGCGACCCGCTGTCCGGTGCACCTGTTGCACGGGGTGCAGGACCCGGCGATCCCGATCGGCAACGTGCGGGCGCTGGCGGCGCGCTATCCCCGGTTGTCGCTGACCGCGCTGGAGGGCTGCGGCCAGCTGCTGTTCTACGACCGCGCCGATCTGGTGCTGGATAGTATCGCCAGCCTCGCCATCGGCGCCGGCGCCGCGGCCTGAGCGCCGCGCCGTCCCCTTTCCCGCCCGACCTTCACGACGCGTTAACCCTCTGCGGCGATGGTTCTTCTGCCCCGCTCGGACGAGCGCGGGCGCAGGGATGCGGCGACGGCGGAAAGGCGTGATCATGGCACGGAGACTTGCGGCAATGCCGGCATCGCGGCGCCCGGGCGGAGGGCGCGCATGACCCCGGTCTTCGTCAGCCCCTTCGCCTTTACCATGCCCGAGGAAATCCTCGCCGCCGGATCGGTCACGGCGGAGGCGGCCGACGGCGGTTCGATCACCTATTCCATCGTCGGCGGCGCCGATGCGGCGCTGTTCCGGATCGACGCGGAAAGCGGGCGGATCCTGTTCCGCACCCCCTCGGACCACGAGGCGCCGGCGGATGCGGATGGCGACAATACCTATGAGCTGACGGTCGCCGCCAGTGACGGGACCACGGCGGCGCAGGCGGCGATCACCGTCACGGTGACCGATATCGTCGAGGTCGTCGGCACCGCAGGCGACGACCGGCTGGTCGGCGGCGCCTCGGGCGACACCATGGATGGCGGCGCCGGCAGCGACCGCTATTTCGGCGGCGGCGGCAACGATGTCTTCCGTCTCGGCGCCGGGGCGGCGGACAAGGTGCTGGACTTCACCGCCGGCGCCGACCGGCTGGATGTCTCGGCCTGGGGCAGCCAGAGCCTGGAGGAGCTGGTGATCACCGGGCGGGCGGGCAAGATCCTGCTGCAGGACGCGATCAGCGGCGACCGCGCGGTGGTGCTGGTGCCCGAGGGCAGCCTCGGCCCCGAGGGGATGAGCGCGGATATGTTCGTCTTCGCCCCGGTGAGCGGCCTGACCCTGACCGGCGGCGGCGGCGGCGACGTGCTGCGGGGGCGCGCCGGCGACGACCGGCTGGACGGCGGCGCCGGGGCGGACGACTATTGGGGCGGCGGCGGCGCCGACGTCTTCTTCATCGGCGCCGGCAACCGCGCCGACCGGGTGCACGACTGGCAGCAGGGCGATCTGCTGGATCTGGGCAGCTGGGGCGCGGCCGGGATCGGCGATCTGATCCTGCGCGACCGCGGCGCGGGCGAGGTGGCGGTGCGGGACGGCGCCGGCCACCGGCTGGTGATCTGGTCTGAGCAGCCGGGCTTTGCCGCGGCGGATCTGGACGCCGGCGATTTCCTGTTCTGAGCCCGGCGCCGGGGTTGACGCGGATCGCCCCGGATCGCACTACTGCGGCGCGCGGGGGCCGTTCCGCGTGTCACCGTGATGCGAAAAAGGGATTTCACGCAATGAGTTACGATCCGGACAATATCTTTGCCAAGATCCTGCGCGGCGATCTGCCGTGCCACAAGCTTTACGAGGACGACGATACCTTCGTCTTCATGGACATCATGCCGCGCGCCGATGGCCATTGTCTGGTGATCCCCAAGACCCCCTGTCGCAACCTGCTGGACGCCAGCGCCGAACAGATGGCGACGGTGATGGCGACCACGCAGAAGATGAGCCGCGCGGTGATGGCCGCCTTCGGCGCCGGCGGGGTGACGATCCAGCAGTTCAACGAGGCGGTCGGCGGGCAGGAGGTGTTCCACCTGCATTTCCACGTGCTGCCGCGCCACGAGGGCGACCGGCTGCGACCGCCGGGGCAGATGGCCGATCACGCGGTGCTGGCCGAGCAGGCCGACAAGATCCGCGCCGCGCTGGCGCAGATGTAAGGCGGGGAGGGGGCTGTCCGCCCCCTCTTGCCCCTCGCGGGGCAATTCACCCCCGAGAGTATTTTCGGCGAGAAGAAGGTAGGGACGTCGCCTTGTCGTGCGGCGGCTCAGTGGCTGCCGGTACAGGGGCCGTGGTCGCCGAAGGCGTGCAGCACGGCGCAGGCGCCGCCGTCCGGATGGTCGTGGCGGCCGTCGCAGGCGCTGGCGATACGGTCGAGCTCGCGCTCCAGCCGCTGCAGCCGACCGATCCGGTCGCGCAGGTGCTGGCGCTGGCGGCAGGCGATGTCATGGGCGCGGTCCAGCGCCGGCCCCTGCGCCCCTTCGAGCGAGATCAGCGCCGCGATATCGTCGAGCGGCAGGCCCAGATCGCGGGCGTGGCGGATGAAGCTGAGCCGGCTGAGCGCCGCCTGATCGTAGCGGCGCTGGTTGCCCGAGGTGCGGGCGGCGGCGCTGAGCAGCCCCTTGTCCTCGTAAAACCGGATGGTGGGCACCTTGACCCCGGTGCGCCGCGACATTTCGCCGATGGAAAGCATCTTTGCCCCCTTGAAGCTCTAGTGACTAGAGAGATTAGGTTGGCAGGCGACTCGGAACAAGGACTGCCCGCCATGCCGCACGATCATTCGCATTCCCACCATCACCACCATCATCATGTCGATCCCGGCGCCGGCGATGCCCGGGTGGCCTGGGCGGTGGCGGTGAACATGGCGTTGACGCTGGCGCAGATCGTCGGCGGCATCCTGTCGGGATCGCTGGCGCTGATTGCCGATGCGCTGCACAATTTCTCCGACGCGGTGGCGTTGATCATCGCCTTTTTCGCCCGCCGGGTCGCCCGGCGCCCGGCCGACAGCCGGATGAGCTTTGGCTACGGCCGGGCCGAGGCGGTGGCGGCGCTGGTCAATTACACCACGCTGGTGGTGCTGGCGCTCTATCTGATCTACGAGGGCATCCTGCGGTTCATCGAGCCGGAGCCGGTCGATGGCTGGCTGGTGGTCTGGATCGCGGTGCTGGCGCTGGTGATCGACCTGGCGACCGCGGCGCTGACCTATACGCTGTCGAAGGAGAGCATGAACATCCGCGCCGCCTTTCTGCACAATGTGGCGGATGCCATGGGCTCGGTCGCGGTGATCGCGGCGGGGACGGCGGTGATCCTGTGGGATCTGAGCTGGGTCGATCCGCTGGTGACGCTGATGATCGCCGCCTACATCCTGTGGCATGTGAAGGCCGAGACCGGCGAGGTGGTGGGGCTGCTGATGCTGGGCAGCCCGCCGGCGCTGCGGGCCGAGGCGGTGGCGGCGGCGGTCGAGGCGGTCGACGGCGTGCAGGAGGTGCATCACATCCATCTGTGGGCGATGCAGGAGCACCAGCCCTCGCTCGACGCGCATCTGGTGATCGCGGCGGGCGACTGGGGCCGGGCCGATGCGGTCAAGGCGGCGGTGAAGCAGGTGCTGCAGGCCGATTTCGGCATCGGCCACAGCACGCTGGAGCTGGAATGCGCGCGCCACGCCTGCAACGGCGCCGCGCGCTTCGGCCACGGGTAGCGGCCGGGCGACGGGGCTATTTCTCCGAGAGCTCGTCGCAGGTCAGCAGCGTCACCGGACCGTCGAGGATCGGCTGGGCGATCGCGAAGAAGGCCGCGACCGCGGCCGAGCCGTTGTGGGTGTCCATCGCCGCCTGATCCACGAAACGTTCGTAGGTGGTGAAGACGCAGGGATCGCCGGGGTCCTGGCTGATGAAGAAGCCGATGGTGCCGGGTTCGGTCGCGCGCACATGGGCGGCCACATCCAGCAGCCCCTGTTTCATGGTCTCTTCGCTGCCCGGCTTGCACCGGATGATCGCCGTGATCGTCTTCACCGTCTGCCCCTTTCGGTGGTCGCTCCGTGGTCCTGCCGGCGATATTGGCGGCCCCGGCGGCGCAGGCCAGCCGCCGTATGGGGCGGCGGCGGGCGGCGGGCGAAATAGCCTGATCCGGCGGGGGAGGTGCCTGTCACAGGGCGGCGGCGCCCAACAAGCGGGCAGGTCGCGTCTGGCGAGATTGGGCGGCGGGTTCGGTCAGCGTCGCGGCCGGCGCTCACTCCGGCGCTCACTCCGGCGTGCCGAAGACCGCGTCAAAGCTGCGCTTCAGCGCGACGTCGAGGTCGTCCATGGTCACCGGCAGGCCCAGGTCGACCAGGCTGGTGACGCCGAATTCGGTGATGCCGCAGGGCACGATGCCGGTGAAATGTTCCAGCTCCGGATCGACGTTGATCGAGATGCCGTGAAAGCTGACCCAGCGGCGCATGCGGATGCCGATGGCGGCGATCTTGTCCTCGGCCATCCGGCCGGTGACGGTCGGCGGTTTTTCGGGCCGTTCGACCCAGACGCCGACGCGGCCCTCGCGGATATGGCCGGTGACGTTGAACTCGGCCAGCGCGGCGATCACCCAGGTTTCCAGCTTCTGGACGAAGACGCGGATGTCGCGGCCGCGGCGGTTGAGGTCGAGCATCACATAGACCACCCGCTGGCCCGGTCCGTGATAGGTGTACTGGCCGCCGCGTTTGGCCTCATAGACCGGAAAGCGGTCGGGGTCGGTCAGATCCTCGACCCGCGCGCTGGTCCCGGCGGTATAGAGCGGCGGATGCTCCAGCAGCCAGACGCATTCCTCGGCCTCGCCCGCGGCGATGGCGGCGACGCGCGCCTCCATGAAGGCGAGCGCCTGTTCGTAATCGGTGAGCCCGTCAGTGATTTTCCATTCGACCATGGCGGTCCTTTAGCGCGATCACCGGGGCTGGGAAAGACGGATCACGCCGGCATCTGCGCCAGCCGGTCGAGCAGGGCGGCGTAGCCCTCGATCCCCTGCGCGCCGGAGACCAGGTATTTGCCCTGGAACACCATCGCCGGCACGCTGTGGATGCCATGGTCGGTCCAGTACTCCTCCTTCTGCCGCACCGCCTCGGCATGGCTGCCGCTGCTCAGCACGGCGCGCGCCGCCTCGGGGTCGAGACCGGCCTCGGCCGCCAGTTCGACCAGCACCTCGGGGTCCGAGACATCGCGGCCCTCGCTGAAATTGGCGCGGAACAGCGCGAGTTTCAGCGGCAACTGCGATCCCTGTTCGCCGGCCCAGTCCAGCAGCTGATGGGCGCGGAAGGTGTTCACCATGCGCGAGTCGTCGGAGAAGGCGAAAGTGAAACCCAGCTCGGTCCCGACCGCGGCCAGCCGGTCGCGGGCGGCCTGGCTGTCGGCGGCGGTGACGCCGTATTTCTCGATCATGTGGTCGCGCAGGTTCTGCCCCTCGGGCGGCATCTGCGGGTTCAGCTCGAACGGATGCCAGCGCAGCTCGGCGCTCTGTCCGCGTGCGGCCAGCGCCTGCTGCAATTGCAGCAGGCCGACGACGCACCAGGGGCAGACGACGTCCGAGACGATGTCGACCTGCAGGACGGGTGAAGGGGTCTGATCGGTCATTGCGGGCTCCTGTTCGCGGCTGCCGATGTCCTAGCACGACGACCGGAGAGAGAAAATCGCGGCGGCGCGAAAGAGAGGACGATTTGCCCCTTCACAATGCCGAATGGCTCGTCTATATCGCCCCAACATCAGCCCGATAGTGCGGTCGTGGCGGAATTGGTAGACGCGCAGCGTTGAGGTCGCTGTTCCTTAACCGGAGTGGAAGTTCGAGTCTTCTCGACCGCACCAATCGGCCCTTGGACGCCGATACCCAGGGCGAATTTTTCCCTAAAATCGCTAGAACTCCCGCGATGCGTTCGCGCCAGCTGTGCGGCTGTTGCTGGGCAGTGGTCCGGGTGCAGGGGGTGCCGTCTGCCCGCGCGGGCGCCGGATGTCAGCGCGGGTCGCGCAGCCCGCGCTTCAGCGCGGCGATGGTGTGTCTCAGCCCGGCCGACAGCCGTTTGTCGCGGCGGATCTGCAGGCCGAGACTGCGGCTCAGCCCCGGGGTCAGCGGCGCGGTGGCGATGCCGGGTTGCGCCCGGGCGACCGAGGAGGCGGGCAGGATCGACCAGCCGAGGCCGGCGGCGACCAGCTGCTTGGTGGCCTCGACGCTGCCCAGCTCCATGATCGGCGCCGGCAGCAGGCCGGCGTCGCGGAACCAGCGGTCGATCAGCGCGCGGGTATGGCCCGAACTTTCGTAGAGGATCAGCGGATGCGCCGCCAGCTGCTGCGCCGTGGCCGGCCCCTCGGGCGCCTCGGCCGCGGGGAAGACCGCCAGCAGCGCCTCGTCGCACAGCGGCGTGGTCTCCAGCGCCCGGCCCGCCGCCGGCAGGGTGACGATGGCGAGGTCGAGCTCGTTCTGCTCGACCATGCGCTGGATCTCCGGGCTGTTGCCGGTGCGGACGACGAATTCCAGCCCTGGCATGCGCTGTTTCAGCTGGCCCAGAATCGGCGGCAGCAGGTGGATGCAGGCGGTGGCGCCGGTGCCGATCCGCACCCGCCCGGCGCTGCCGCTGCGATAGGGCTGGATCGCCTCCTGCACCGTCGCCAGCTCCTCGTGAATGCGGCGGGCGCTGTTCAGCAGGATCAGGCCGGATTCGGTGGGGCGCACCTTCTTGCCGACCCGTTCCAGCAGGCGCAGACCGAAATACCGCTCCAGCTGGCGGATCTGCTGACTGACGGCGGGCTGGCTCAGCTGCGCCTTCTCCGCCGCGGCCGAGAAGGTGCCCAGCGTGACGACGTCGATGAAGCTGTCCAGATGCTGGAGATTGAGCTGGTTTGTCAAAGGATGCCTTATGATTTGCATAATTGTCATAGCATTTCCTTTGGTCATGAGGAATGCCACAGTTGCCGCGATGCTGTTTCCGGAGTGACCCATGACCCGCCCTTCCGACCGCGCCCTGACCCTGCGCCCCTGCGGCGCCGACGATCTGCCTGCGGTGCATGCGATCTATGCCGATGCGGTGCGGACCGGCACCGCCAGTTTCGAGCTGGAGCCGCCGACGCTGGAGGAGATGCGCGGGCGCTGGGCGGCGCTGGCCGAGGCGGGCTATCCCTATCTGGTGGCGCTGTCGGGGGGCGAAGTCGCGGGCTATGCCTATGCCGGCGCCTATCGGCCGCGCCCGGCCTATCGCGGCACAGTGGAGAACTCGGTCTATGTCCGTGCGGACTGCCGCGGCTCCGGCGTCGGCCGCGCCCTGCTGGCCGAGCTGATCGCGCGTTGCGAGGCGGCCGGGTTCCGGCAGATGGTGGCGGTGATCGGGGATTCCGACAATCGCGGCTCGATCGGGCTGCACCGGGCGCTGGGCTTTGCCGATGTCGGCGTGCTGCGCGCGGTGGGCTGGAAGCATGGCCGCTGGCTCGACACCGTGCTGATGCAGCGCCCGCTGGGCGCCGGCGACACTACCCCCTTCGGCGGCTGAGCCATGCTGACGCGCTGGACCGTCGCGGCCGTGGGGCTGACGCAGCTGGTCAACTGGGGCATGTCCTATTACGCCATGGGCGTTTTCGGCCCCGCCATCGCCGCCGATCTGGGCTGGTCGATGGCGCGGACCTACAGCGGGTTTTCCGGCGCGCTGGTGGTGATGGGGCTGACCTCGGGGCCGGTCGGCCGGCTGGTCGAGGCCTATGGCGGACGGCTGGTGCTGTCGGCCGGAACGCTGCTGATCGCGCTGGGGTTCCTGATGCTGGGCCAGGTGCAGGAACTGCTGCTCTTCGGCGCCGCCTGGGCGGTGCTGGGGCTGGGCATGCGGATGTGCCTGTACGAGGCCGCCTTTGCCGCGCTGGTGCGGGCCGGCGGCGCCGGGGCGCGCCGGGCGCTGTCGCAGGTGACGTTGCTGGGCGGGCTGGCGTCGACCGTGTTCTGGCCGGTGGGGCATTTCCTGATCGAATATGCCGGCTGGCGCGGGGCGCTGACCGCCTATGCGGGGATCGCGGTGCTGATGCTGCCGCTTTATTGGACGATCCCGCCGGGGCGGGCGGCGGCGGCGGCCGCTCCCGGCCGCGACGGCGCGCGGGCCGAGGCGCCGGTGCGGCTGGCGGCGGCGGTGCTGTTTGCCGCCATGGTCGCGGCGGTCTCCTTCCTCAGCTCCGGCATCTCGGCGCATCTGATCGGGCTGCTGTCGGCGCTGGGGCTGACCGCGGCGGGGGCGGTGGCGCTTGCCGCGCTGCCGGGGATCGCGCAGTCCTGCGCCCGGCTGGTCGAGGTGCTGTTCGGCCACCGGCTGGACCCGCTGGGGCTGGGGGTGCTGGCCGCCGGGCTGCTGGCGGCGGGGATGCTGGCCGGGCTGGGCGTTGCCGGGGCAGGGGCCGTCGCGGTGGTCTTCGTGTTGGCCTATGGCGCCGGCAACGGGCTGCTGACCGTGGTGCGGGGCACCCAGCCGCTGGTGCTGTTCCCGGTATCGCGCTACGCGGTGCTGTCGGGGCGGCTGATCGCTCCCTCCTTCTACGCCGCCGCCGCCGCGCCGCTGGCCTATGCCAGCGTGATCGAACAGTTCGGCGCCCGTGCGGCCTCGGCGCTCAGCCTCTGCCTGGCGCTGGTGGTGCTGGGCTGCGCCTGGGCGCTCTGGGCCCGGGTGGGACCGCAGCCGCTGGGCGAGGGGGCCTGAGGTTCGGCCCGGCGCGCAGACATTTGACCGCGAAATCCGCTGATGTGCCGCAGCGTCGGTTCACGGAATCGTAATTGCGTCATAACTAGACGACCGGTCTATTAATGATTAGGTCACGGTCATGACACAGATCCTGACCAGAAAAGCCGAGGCGACGCGCCAGACCATCCTCGACACCGGCCACCGGCTGGTGTTGCAGAAGGGCTTTGTCGGGCTCGGCCTGCAGGAGGTGCTGAAGGCCTCCGGCGTGCCGAAAGGCTCCTTTTACTATTACTTTCCGTCCAAGGAGGCCTTCGGCTGCGCGCTGCTGCAGCAATATGTCGACGGCTATCTCGGTCAGCTCGACCAGTTGCTGGCGATGCCGGCGGATACCGGGCGGCAGCGGCTGATGCGCTATTGGCGGGCCTGGCTGGCGGTACCGGGCGGCGATGACGCCGCCTCAGGCTGGGCCGAGGATTGTCTGGTTGTCAAGCTGGCCGCCGAGGTCGCCGATCTGTCCGAGGACATGCGCCTGGTGCTCAGCAGCGGGGTGGACCGGCTGCAGGCGCGGATCGCCGCGATGATCGCCGAGGGGCGCGCCGATGGCTCGCTGCCGCCGGGGGCGCCGCCGGCGGCGCTGGCGCAGGTGCTCTACCAGATGTGGCTGGGGGCGGCGCTGCTGGCCAAGCTCAGCCGCAGCCGGACGCCGATGCAACAGGCGCTGGACGCCACCGCGGCGCTGCTGGCCTGCTCCGGCGAACACGACAAACACGACAACCACGGGGACTGACATGAAGATCTTCT
>JBFXGQ010000028.1:0-17492 GCA_050177915.1 Pseudodonghicola sp.
CCCGAGACGGTGGCGCTGGCCGGGCGGCTCAAGGCGCTGGGGGTGGCTGTGATGGATTGCTCTTCCTCCGGCATTGCCGGCGCCGCCACCGCCGGCGGCGGCAAGCGGCAGCCCGGCTTCCAGGTGCCCTCTGCCGAGGAGGTGCGGCGCGCGGCGGATATCGCCACCATGGCGGTGGGGCTGATCACCCACCCGCAGCAGGCCGAGGATATCCTGGCGGCGGGCAAGGCTGATCTGATCGCCATCGGCCGCGAGGCGCTGGTCGATCCGATGTGGGCGCTGCATGCGGCGCGGAGGCTGGGCCATGACACCGATTTCGGCACCTGGCCGGCGCAATCGGGCTGGTGGCTGGCGGTGCGCGACAAGACGTCGGATCTCTATCAGCCGGGCTGAGCTCAGCGGACGCGGGCGGCGCGCCGCCGGTTTGACAGCCGCGCCCCGTCGCGCAGGTTCAGCGCCAGCAGCGCGATATTGGTGGCGCCGGCCAGCAGCTCCAGCCCCTGCACCAGGGCGAAGGCGGTGTCGAACTGCCCGGCCTGGGCGCGCAGCGCCAGGAACACCGCGCTGGGCAGCAGGATCCCGAGGCCGTTGGCGGCGACGATCTTCATTCGCCGCATCTTGGCCGCGACCTGCGGCAGCTTCAGGCCGCGGCCCAGTCGCGCGCCGGTGGCGCCGGCGGTGGCCAGGAGGGGGATCAGCAGCGCCATGCCATAGAGGATCGCGGTCTTGGCGGCGGCGATCTGTCCGGGGCTGCCGAACAGTTCGGACAGCGCTGTGGCGCTCCAGAACCCGGTGATGATCAGCAGGGCGAGGGCACCGGCGGCAGCGTGGATCTTGATCAGCATGGAGGTCTCCTGAGGGCAAAAGAATAGCATGCTATATAGATTGGTGTTGCATAGCACGCTATTCAATCTATCCTCGGCCCATGGGTTCGGAAAAATTCGAAAAAGACGGCTCTGCCGGTTATCTCGCCAACCATATGGCGCGGCTGTTCTTCGCCGGGCTGGCGCGCCGCATCCGGCCGCTGGGGCTGGCGCCGGCGCAGTTCATGGTGCTGCTCGAGCTCTGGCAGGAAGACGGGCTGTCGCAGGCGGAGCTGATCGCGCGACTGGATGTCGAGCAGGCCACCATGGCCAATACGCTGGCGCGGATGGAGCGCGACGGGCTGATCCTCCGCCGCCCCAGCCCGACCGACGGGCGGGCGCGGCTGGCGCATCTCACCGACCGGGCCCGCGCCCTGCGGGAGCCGGCCGTCGCGGCGGCGCAGGCGCAGAACGCCCGGGCGCTGGCCGGTCTCGGCCCCGAGGAGACCCGCCAGTTCATCGCGATGATGAAAAAAGTCATCGCTTCGATGCAGAAGGACCGCGACACGGCCTGAGCGCGGGGCGCCGGGGCGGCCGGGACGAATAGCCCTCGCAGAAGCGGGGCGCATTGCCTATAAGTCCTCAAACCCACTGTCCGATCCCATGCTAATGAGGCTGCCATGACCGGAGAACTGTCCCCCATCGACAAGGCCAAATTCGTCGCCGCCCGCCGTGCGGCGGATTTCGTCGAAGACGGCATGCGCGTCGGTCTCGGCACCGGCTCGACCGCCGCCTGGCTGGTGCGCTGCCTGGGCGAGATGGTGCGCCACGACGGGCTCAAGTTCAAAGGCGTGCCGACCTCGACCCGCACCGCCGATCTGGCCCGCGAGGTCGGGATCGAGGTGATCGGCCTGGACGAGGCGCGCTGGCTGGACCTGACCATCGACGGCGCCGACGAATTCGACGGCGACCTGAACCTGATCAAGGGCGGCGGCGGCGCGCTGCTGCAGGAGAAGATCGTCGCCACCGCCTCGGACCGCATGGTGGTGATCGCCGATATCGGCAAGCAGGTCGATGCGCTGGGCGCCTTCCCGCTGCCGGTCGAGGTGGTGCCGTTCGGCTGGCGCACCACCCAGGCGCTGGTCGAGGAGACGCTGATCTCGATGGATGTGCTGGGCCGCGACGCGACGCTCAGGATGAACGGCGCCGCCCCCTTCGTCACCGACGAGGGCAACTATATCCTCGACCTGCATCTGCACCGCATCGGCAACCCGCGCCAGCTGGCGCTGGTGCTGAATCAGATGCCGGGCGTGGTTGAAAACGGGCTCTTCATTGATATCTGTGACACCGTTGTGATCGGCTATGGCGACGGCCGGGTCGAACTGCGCGATATCAACGAGGGCACGATCGAGCATGACAGGCTGGACTTTGTCGAAAGCGAGAACCTGTTCACCGATCTGTCGGATTAAGGACCGAATTTCATGAGCTTTGACTACGACCTGTTCGTCATCGGTGGCGGCTCCGGCGGTGTGCGCGCGGCGCGGGTCGCCGCCGGCGAGACCGGCGCGCGGGTGGCGCTGGCCGAAGAGGACCGCTATGGCGGCACCTGCGTGATCCGCGGCTGCGTGCCGAAGAAACTGATGGTCTTCGCCAGCGAATATTCCGGCATGGTCGAGGACGCCCGCGCCTATGGCTGGGACATGGAGACCAGGGGCTTCGACTGGACGCTGTTTCGCGGCAAGCTTGAGGCCGAGCTGGACCGGCTGGAAGGGATCTATCGCAACCTGCTGAAGAACAGCGGCGTCGAGACCTTCGATCAGCGCGCCAAGCTGCACGATGCCCATACGGTCGAACTGGCCGACGGCACCCGCAAGACGGCCAAGCATATCCTGCTGGCCACCGGCGGCTGGCCGGTCAGACCCGAGATCCCCGGCGCCGAGCTGGCGATCACCTCGAACGAGATCTTCCACCTGGAGAAGCTGCCGAAATCGATCCTGATCGTCGGCGGCGGCTATATCGCCTGCGAATTCGCCGGCATCATGAACGGGCTCGGGGTCAAGACCACGCAGTTCTATCGCGGCGCGCAGATCCTGCGCGGCTTCGACGACGAGGCGCGCGGGCTGGTCTGCGACGAGATGCGCCAGAACGGGGTCGACCTGCATCTGGGCACCAATGTGATGGAGATGCGCCGCGAGGGCGACGGTATCTGGGTCAAGGCCTCCAACGGCAGTGAACTGGTCTTCGATCAGGTCATGTTCGCCACCGGCCGCAACCCCAACAGCGCCGGTCTGGGGCTGGAGGAGCTGGGCATCGCGCTGGGCCGCAAGGGCGAGGTGCTGGTTGACCAATACAGCCAGACTGCGGTGCCCTCGATCTATGCGATCGGCGATGTCACCGACCGGGCCAACCTGACGCCGGTGGCGATCCGCGAGGGCATGGCCTTCGTCGAGACCGTGTTCAAGGGCAATCCGACCGCGCCGGATCACGACCTGATCCCGACCGCCATCTTCACCCAGCCCGAAATGGGCACCGTGGGCCTGTCTGAGGAAGCGGCCGCCGCGCAGGAGCCGGTGGAGATCTATGCCACCAGCTTCCGCCCGATGCAGCAGAGCTTTGCCGGACGCTCGGCGCGGGTGCTGATGAAACTGGTGGTCAGCAAGGCCAGCCGGCGGGTTCTGGGCTGTCATATCGTCGCGCCCGGCGCCGGCGAGATGATCCAGCTGGCGGGCATCGCGGTCAAGATGGGCGCGACCAAAGAGGACTTCGACCGGACCGTGGCGGTGCACCCGACCATGGCCGAGGAAATGGTGACGATGAAGGCGCCCGTGCGCAGCGCTTGAATTCGCGCGTTTCGTGCACAGTTAGAGAGCGACAAAGCTCAAGGACAGAACAGGCCGCTTCGGCGGAACGAGAGGGGATTATCACGTATGGCGGGCAACAGCGGTGGCCCTTGGGGCGGCGGCGGGTCGTCCGGGGGCGGTGGCAACCGGGGCAATAACGGCAATGGCGGCGGGCGTCGGCCCGAAGACGAGGGGCCGCAGATCCCCGAAATCGACGAGCTGATGAAAAAAGGTCAGGAGCAGCTGCGCGTGCTGATGGGCGGGCGCGGCGGCAAGGGCGGCGGCACCGGCGGCCGCGGCCCGGGGGGCGGCGGTCCGCTGTTCACCAAGGGCACCGTCGGGCTGGGCGTCGTCGCGGCGGTGATCCTCTGGGGGGTCGCCAGCTTCTATACGGTCAAGCCCGAAGAACAATCGGTCGAGCTGTTCCTGGGTAAATTCTCGGGCATCGGCCAGCCGGGCCTGAACTTCGCCCCCTGGCCGCTGGTCACGGCGGAGGTGATCCCGGTCACCACCGAACAGCGCGAGGATATCGGCACCGGCCGCGGCCAGGACGCCGGCCTGATGCTGACCGGCGACGAGAATGTGGTCGACATCGACTTTCAGGTGGTCTGGAACATCAGCGATCCGGCCAAGTTCCTGTTCAACCTGCGCGACCCGCGCCAGTCGATCCGCGCGGTATCGGAATCGGCCATGCGCGAGATCATCGCGCAGTCCAAGCTGGCGCCGATCCTGAACCGCGACCGCGGCCAGATCGCCGACCGGCTGCACGATCTGATCCAGAGCACGCTGGATAGCTACGACAGCGGCGTGCACATCGTGCGGGTCAACTTCGACAAGGCCGATCCGCCGCAGCAGGTGATCGACGCCTTCCGCGAGGTGCAGGCGGCCGAGCAGGAACGCGACCGGCTGCAGAACGTCGCCGACGCCTATGCCAACCGCGTGCTGGCCGAGGCCCGCGGGCAGGCGGCACAGATCCTGGAAGAGGCCGAAGGCTATCGCGCCCGCGTCGTGAACGAGGCGCAGGGTGAGGCCAGCCGCTTCTCCGCCGTGCTTGAGGAATATTCCAAGGCGCCCGAAGTGACGCGCAAGCGGCTCTACCTCGAGACGATGGAAGAGGTGCTGGGCGGGATGGACAAGATCATCCTGGACGAGAACGTCAGCGGTCAGGGCCAGGGCGTCGTGCCCTATCTGCCGCTCAATGAGCTGCGTCGCGGCGGCACCAGCGGGGAGAGCAAGTGATGCGGAAAACCACCTTCATTCTGCCCGCCATCGTGGTGCTGGCGGCGCTGGGCATGTCCTCGATCTTCATCGTGGACGAGCGTGAAAAGGCGCTGGTGCTGCAGTTCGGCCGTGTCGTGACGGTCAAGGAAGAGCCCGGGCTGGCGTTCAAGATCCCGCTGATCCAGCAGGTCGTGCGCTATGACGACCGGATCCTCAGCCGCGACGTGCAGCCGCTGGAAGTGACGCCGCTGGACGACCGCCGGCTGGTGATCGACGCCTTTGCGCGCTACCGGATCGTCGATGTGACCCGGTTCCGCCAGGCGGTGGGCGCCGGCGGCATCAGTGCCGCCGAGGCGCGGCTGGATTCGATCCTGCGCGCCAAGACGCGCGAGATCCTGGGCTCGGTCAGCTCCGGCGACATCCTCAGCTCGGACCGGGCGGCGCTGATGGCGCGGATCCGCAACGGCGCGCTGATCGAGGCGCAGGCGCTGGGCATCGACGTGATCGACGTGCGGCTGAAGGCCACCGACCTGCCGTCGCAGAACCTGGCAGCCACCTTCGACCGGATGCGGGCGGAGCGCGAGCGCGAGGCGACCGACGAACGCGCCCGCGGCAACGAGGCGGCGCAGCGGGTGCGCGCCCAGGCCGACCGGACCCAGGTCGAACTGGTGTCGGACGCCAAGCGCGAGGCCGAGATCATCCGCGGTGAAGCCGACGCGCAGCGCAACGGCATCTATGCCGAGGCCTTCGGCAAGGACCCGGAGTTCTTCGAATTCTACCGCTCGCTGACCGCCTACAACCGGGCGCTCAAGGGCGACAATTCGACTATGGTGATCACCCCGGATTCCGAGTTCTTCAACTATCTGAAATCGGCCGGGGGCGCCGGCCGCGGCGCGCCGTCGGAGTGATCGCAACCGTCTTTCTGGCCCTCGGGCTGGTGTTGCTTGTGGAGGGGCTGGCCTGGGTGCTGGCCCCTTCGCTTGTCGAGCGTCTGCTTGAGATGCTGCGGGCGCTGCCCGAACCCGCCCGCCGCCAGATCGGCGCGCTGGGCATCGTCACCGGGCTGATCCTGCTGTGGATCGCGGTGCGCCTGGGGGCGGGCTGGCCGCCGTCCTGACGGCGGCGGCCCGGGGCCCGCGCCACGCCATGGGCGGTCGGCCGCCGGTTTTCCCGCCGGCTTCTGTCAACCGTTGTCACGAAGGATTCACAAGCCGTTGATTGCGTGCAACACTCGTTGCAGGGTAGGGAGGAGCCATTACATACCAGCCCGGAAATGCAATCCTCGGGTCCGCGGGCGCGGCAGAGGTTTCCGATTGAATCAGGCTTTGACAAGGAGGCGACCAGTGCAGCCACAGGCAATCACATCTCCAAACGGGCAGGCCGGCCCGATCGTCCGGTTCCGGACGGTCTGGCTGACCGTTTTGACCATGATCCTGTTGCTGGCGCAGGTGGCGCTCGCTCAGGCCCGGCCGGAGACCCTCGCGCCGCTGGCCGAAAAGGTCAGCCCGGCGGTGGTGAACATCACCACCACCACGCTGGTCGAGGGCCGCACCGGGCCGCAGGGCATCGTCCCCGAGGGCTCGCCCTTCGAGGATTTCTTCAAGGAATTCCAGGACCGCAACCAGAACAAGGACCGGCCGCGTCGTTCCACCGCGCTGGGCTCGGGCTTCGTGATCTCCGAGGACGGCTATGTGGTCACCAACAACCACGTGATCGACGGTGCCGACCAGATCCAGATCGAATTCTTCGACGGCAAGGAGCTTGAGGCCAAGGTGGTGGGCACCGATCCCAACACCGATATCGCGCTGCTCAAGGTGCAGGCCGACCAGCCGCTGCCCTTCGTCAGCTTCGGCGACAGCGACACCGCCCATGTCGGCGACTGGGTGATGGCGATGGGCAACCCGCTGGGGCAGGGCTTCTCGGCCTCCGCCGGCATCGTCTCGGCCCGCAACCGGGCGCTGAGCGGCACCTATGACGATTACATCCAGACCGACGCCGCGATCAACCGGGGCAACTCGGGCGGGCCGCTGTTCGACATGGACGGCGCGGTGATCGGCGTGAACACCGCCATCCTCAGCCCCAACGGTGGGTCGATCGGCATCGGCTTCTCGATGGCCTCGAACGTGGTCAGCAAGGTGGTCGACCAGCTGCGCGAATACGGCGAAACCCGCCGTGGGTGGCTGGGTGTGCGGATCCAGGACGTGACCGGCGATGTCGCCGAGGCGATCGGCCTGGCCAAGGCCGAAGGCGCCCTGGTCACCGACGTGCCGGACGGTCCCGCGAAAGAGGCCGGCCTGATGTCGGGCGACGTGATCACCAGCTTCGACGGCGTCGAGGTGAAGGATACCCGCGCCCTGGTCCGCCAGGTCGGCAACAGCGAGGTCGGCAAGGCCGTGCGCGTGGTGGTGTTCCGCGAGGGCGGCACCAAGACCCTGCTGGTGACGCTGGGCCGCCGCGAAGAGGCCGAGCGCGCGGTGCCGGCGGCGATGGATGGCGGCGACGCTCCCGAGCCGTCGCACAAGGAGGTGCTGGGCATGACGCTGAGCGCGCCGACCGCCGACATGCGCAAGGAACTGGGCCTGTCCGACGACGCGCAGGGGCTGGTGGTGATGGATGTCGACGAGGCGTCGCAGGCCTATGAGAAGGGGCTGCGCGCCGGCGACCTGATCACCGAGGCCGGCCAGCAGAAGGTGGCCTCGGTCGCCGATCTGAACGCTCGCATCACCGAGGCGAAGGAGGCGGGGCGCAAATCGCTGCTGCTGCTGATCCGCCGCGGCGGCGACCCGCGCTTCGTGGCGCTGGGGCTGGACGACAAGTAATCCTCCCGTCTCGGGGGACGCGACAGGCCGGGCCGGGTGCCCGGCCTTTTGCATGGGGGGCAGGCGGATCGGCGGGCCGCGCTGGGGGCCGGAGTGCCGCCTTCGCGCGCAACCCCGCCCACGCCGGCCCGGTGCGGCCTGTTGCGGCTTGCCCGCTCTGTCCGCGCTGGACATGATGGCGGCGAAAGCGGCCGGCATGTCGGTGCTCGAACCCCTCAGGAGGCGCCATGACGACGGCTGAGTATCAGGTCTTTGAAATCGACAACCTCAAGCTCCAGCGCGGCATCACCCTGCCGGGCGCCAAGCTGGCCTACAAGACCTACGGGCGGCTGGCCGAGGACCGATCCAACGTCATCCTCTACCCGACCTCCTACGGCGCGCAGCACTTCGATACCGAATGGCTGATCGGGCCGGGCCGGGTGCTCGACCCGCGCGACTGGTTTATCGTCATCCCGAACATGTTCGGCAACGGTCTGTCGTCGTCGCCCTCGAACCTGGTCGCGCCTTTCGGCAGGGACCGCTATCCGCTGTTCACCCATTGGGACAACATCCATGCGCAGCAGCGCCTGCTGACCGAGGTTTTCGGGATCGAGCGTCTGGCGATGGTCTACGGCTGGTCGATGGGCGCGCAGCAGGCGCTGCATTGGGGCGCGATCTTTCCGGATCGGGTCGACCGCATCTGCGTGGTCTGCGGCTCGGCCCGGACCTCGGTCCACAACCGGGTGTTCCTGGAGGGGGTGCGCGCGGCGCTGACCGGCGATCCCAGCTGGCAGGGCGACCATTTCTCGGATCACCCCCGGCGCGGTCTGCGGGCGATGGGGCGGGTCTATGCGGGCTGGGCGATGTCGCAGGCCTTCTATCGCGAGAAGCTTTACGAACAGGTCGGCTATGCCTCGCTCGAAGACTTCCTCGTCCGCTCGTGGGAGGCGAACTTCCTGCGCCGCGATGCGCATGACCTGCTGGCGAGCCTCGACACCTGGCTGGCGTCCGACATTTCCGACAACGAGATCTATCAGGGCGATCTGCCGAAGGCGCTGGCGGCGATTTCCGCCCGCACCCTGGTCATGCCGTCGCGCACGGATCTCTATTTCACGCCGGAAGACAGCCGTCTGGAAACGGCGATGATGCCGAATGCCGAGTTCCGCCCGATCGAATCGATCTGGGGCCACCGGGCGGGCAATCCGACGCTCAGCCCCGCCGACGAGACCTTCCTGCGCGAGGCTGTCGCCGAGCTGCTGGGCCAATAGCGGCGAGGTCCGCCGCGCCTTGGGAAAAAACGAGCCATGTGCCCGAGGACACATGGCTCGAACCTGAACCGACCCTGTACGGTACGGGATGGTGGGCCGGCCCATGCGGGGGGTGACCCCCGGGAACCGCCCCCGCCGTGGGGGCGACGGGGCGTTCCGTGGTCACCTTTAGGTGCGGGGTGGGAAGGGGTCTGTAATCCAGTTCACAAGTGTAGAAAATCCGGCAACAAAATGCGGATCCGGCGGTCTTTGGGGTCAGATCAGGTCCGGGTCGGCCAGCGCCTGCAGCGCCATGCGGTCGTGGATCTCGAGCCCGCCGCGACCGGCGGAGATCACCCCGGTCTTCTTCCAGGCGGAAAGCGTCTTCGACACCGCCTCGCGGGTGGCGCCGACGAATTCGGCCAGTTCGCTCTGCGACAGCGTCAGCGCGGCGCCGTCGCCGCCGGCCACCTCGGTCAGATGCAGCAGCTTGCGCGCCAGCCGGGTCGGCAGCGGCAGGAACACCTGTTCGTTCAGCAGTCGCCCCATCCAGCGCATCCGCTGGCCGGCCAGCAGGATCAGATCCTCGGCCAGATCGGGGTTGCGCCGGATGTTGTCCAGCACGTCGTCATGGCGCACCCGCAGCAGCCGGCAGGGTGCCAGCGCGGTCACCGTAGCGGTGCGCGGGCCGGGGTCGAACAGGGTGATCTCGCCGAACACCGCGCCGGGACCCATCATGTCGAGCGACAGCTTGCGCCCGTCGGCGGCCAGGATCGAGAATTCCAGCTGCCCGGCGAGGATGGCAAAGAGGGAATCGCCCCGCATGCCCTGCTGGAACAGGATCTCGCCGGCGGTCAGCGTGACCGGCGTCGCCTGGGCGGCCAGCATCCGCTTCAGATCGTCTGAGGCGGCGGAAAGAAAGCCGCTGTCGGGCAGGGGGATCGCGGTCATCTGGGCTCCTCGGGGCGGGTCGCTCCGGCGGGCGGGCGCGGCGACACGCTAACAAACCCCCGGACGGGGGCAAGTCCCAAGGGGCTTACGCTACGTCAAAGATCGCGGTTGCCCGGGTCGATCATGTATTTTTGCAGCGCCATCACCTGCCACCAGAGGAAGAGGAACAGCAGGATCGGAAAGCCGAAGGTCTCGATCTTGACCCAGAGGTCGGTGGACATGGTGCGCCAGACCAGCTCGTTGGCGCCGGCCAGAACGGTGAACCCCAGGCAGAGCCGGCGGGTCAGGATCATCCAGCCGATGTCCTGCATCGGCAGCATGTCGGCCATCACATAGGCCAGATAGGACCGCCCGCGCAGCAGGCCCAGCCCCAGCAGGCCGGCGAAGACGCCGTAGACGATGGTGGTCTTCATCTTGAAGAACCGCTCGTCGTTGAACCAGGCGGTCAGCGCGCCGAAGAAGATCACCACCACGGCGGTGAAGATCTGCAGCCGGCTGAGCTGGCCGGTGAGCTTCCACAGGATGCCGATCGAGGCCAGCAGGATCGGCACGAAGAGCACGGTGGCGACGATGAAGCCGGAATATTCGGTGCCGCCGATCATGAAGCTCTGCTCGCGCAGCTTCATGTAGAGCAGGAAGAACACCACGGTCGGGCCCAGCTCCAGCACCTGCCGCAAGATCGGGTTCAGGTCTTTCTTCTGCGTCATGCTCTGCTTTTCATCCTGCTTTATCCGCCCATCTCAACTATCACCGCCCCCAGCGCGATCAAGGCCATTAGGGCAATCCGTCGCGGCCCCACCGTCTCCTTCAGCACCAGCCAGCCGATCAGCGCCGCGAAAACGGTCGAGGTCTCGCGCAGCACCGCCGCCTCGCCGACCTTGTCGAGCCGGGTGGCCAGCATGATCGAGCCGAAGCTGAGAAAGGCCACCAGCCCGCCGACCACCCCGCGCAGGAGCAGCGGCCCCGGCGCCGGCGGCTGCAGCATCGAGCGATAGCGCAGCCCGGCGACCACCGGCATCACCAGCCCGTCGAGCATGAAGAACCAGGCGAGGAAGGTGAAAGGATCGGCGGTCGAGCGGATGCCATAGGCGTCATAGGTGGTATAGATCGCCACCAGCAGCCCGGTCGCCACCGCCAGCGCCAGCGCCGTCACCAGCGTGTCGCGCGCCGCGGTCAGAAAGATCAGGTTGTAGACCGCCAGCCCGAAGATGCCGGCCAGCAGCACCGCCACCCCCAGCCATTGCAGCGCGGTGAACTGCTCGCCGAAGATCAGCCCGGCGCCGATCACCGCGAACAGCGGCCCGGTGCCGCGCACCACCGGATAGACCACGGTATAGGCGCCCTTGGTATAGGCCAGCGCCTGCAGCACCTTGTAGGCCACATGGATGATCCAGGCGCCGGCGAAGATCGGCCACATATGCGGCTCGGGCCAGGGCACCACGAAAAGCGCGAAGGGCGCCGCCATCAGCCCATAGGCGCCATCGATGGCGCCGCGGCTGAGCCAGGGGTCGTGACGGCCCTTTTGCAGCGCGCCGAAGACCGCATGCAGGAAGGCCGCCATCACCGCCAGCGACAGCGCCAGCTGGTGCCCGGCCTCGGTGCCTTCGAGAGAGATCAGCCAGCTGCTCATCGCGCGCGGGCTCGGCGGGACAGGGCGCGGCGGGCAGCGGGACTGCGGCGGCGGTGGGACATCTGAGTATTTTGAGCGAGAAGAAGCAGGGGGGATGCGCCCCCGTCCGGGCGGCGCCGCCTGGGGGCGGTCCGGAGACGGGGCAAGGGGATCAGCGCTCCAGCCCGGTCAGGGCGGCGGCGAAATCGGCGGGGTCGAAGGGCGCCAGATCGTCGATCTGCTCGCCCACGCCGATGGCATGGATCGGCAGGCCGAACTTGTCGGCCAGCGCCACCAGCACGCCGCCCTTGGCGGTGCCGTCGAGCTTGGTCATGACCAGGCCCGAGACATCGGAGATCTTCTTGAAGATCTCCACCTGGCTCAGCGCGTTCTGCCCGGTGGTGGCGTCGAGCACCAGCAGGGTGTTATGCGGCGCGGTCTCGTCCTTCTTGCGGATCACGCGGACGATCTTGGCCAGCTCCTCCATCAGGTCGGCGCGGTTCTGCAGCCGGCCGGCGGTGTCGATCATCAGCAGATCGGCGCCTTCCTCCTGCGCCCGCGTCATGGCGTCGAAGGCGAGGGAGGCGGGGTCCGAGCCCTCGGGCGCGGTCAGCACCGGCACGCCGGCGCGCTCGCCCCAGACCTGCAGCTGTTCGACGGCGGCGGCGCGGAAGGTGTCGCCGGCGGCGATCACCACCTTCTTGCCGGCGGCCTTGAACTGGCTGGCGAGCTTGCCGATGGTGGTGGTCTTGCCCGACCCGTTCACGCCGACCACCAGCACCACCTGCGGCCGCTTGGGATAGAGCGGCAGCGGGCGGGCCACCGGTTCCATGATGCGGGTGATCTCATCGGCCAGCAGGCGCTTGATCTCCTCGGTCGAGACCTTCTTGCCATAGCGCCCCTCGGCCAGGTTGGCGGTGACGCGCAGCGCGGTGTCGACACCCATGTCGGAGGCGATCAGCAACTCCTCGATCTGCTCCAGCATGTCGTCGTCCAGCACCCGGCGGGTGACGGTGCGCTTGGCCGCCCCCCGGCCCAGCAGCCGGCCGAACAGGCCGGGGGTGCTGGCGGAGGTCTCGCCGGCGCTCTGGCTGGACATCTCGCCGGACATCTCGCCGGGCAGTTCGACCGGCATGTCGGCGGGCAGCTCCAGCGGCGCGGGCTCCGGCAGCGGCTCGACCGGGACAGGTTCCTGCACCGGCTCCGGCGTCGGCGCGGGCGGCACCGGCTGCGGCAGTTCGGGCTCCGGCGCGGGTGCCGGTATATGCTCGGGCGCCGGTGCCGGTTCCGGCACATACTCGGGCACAGGCGCGGGGATCGGCGCCGGCTCGGGGTCTGGCTGCGGCTCGGGCGCCGGTTCCGGCTCGGGCGCGGGTTGCGGCACCGGCTGCGGTTCGGGTTCTGGCTGCGGTTCGGTCTCCGGCCGATCGGCTGCGATCAGCTCCTCCTCCACGCCGCCCTCCTCGACAATGGCATCGAGCCCTTGTTCGAGTTTGGACGACGACCGGAACAGCCGGTCCTTGAGTTTCGAGAAAAACGCCATGGCAGTCTCCGCGCAGTGTTCTTCCCACCTAATGCGGAATGGCGCGGGTTGCAAAGGGGCGGTTGCTGTGAGGGCGGCGTCAGAACGCGGCGAAGGCGGCCAGGAAGCCGGCCTGCGCGCCCCAGTAGAGCGGCCAGATCGCATAGGGTGCTGTGCGACGGAGCGGGTGGCCGGGGGCGAGGACGAAGGTTTCGAAGGCCAGGATGATGTCGGAGAGCAGGAAGGCCGCCGCCGCCGCGACCGCCAGCGCCGGGGGCAGGGTCAGCGCCGCAGCGGCCATGCCGAGGATCACCGGGATATAGGCCAGCACCGCGCCGCGCAGGCCGCCCGCGCGCGGCGCCAGCAGCCGCGCCATCACCGCCCCCAGCGCGATCAGTAGGGTCAGCGCGGCGAGCTGCGGCAGCCCGGCCAGTCGCGCGGGATCGGCGGCCTCGCGGCTCAGGAACAGCGCGATATAGGCCAGATGCCCGGCGGCGAAGGCGCCGACACCCGCCATGAAGGCCAGCGCGCCCGGACGGGAGAGGCAGAAGTCCCCCAGCGCGCAGAGCGCCAGCGCCAGCACCAGCAGCATCGGTGCGCCGCCTGCCGCCGCCGCCAGCGCCAGCAGCGCCACGGCGGCGGTCTTCACCGCGCTGCGCAGGGCCGAGGCGGGGCGCGTGGTCAGCCCAAGATAGGCCAGCGCGCAGAGCAGGGCGGCAAGGGACGGCAGGATCATCGGCGGCTCCGGTCTCAGATGCGCCGGCAGCATCGCCCATTTGACAGCGGCGCGCCAGCGACCGAAGTTGCGCAGGCCCGCCCGATGCGCGGGCGCATCGGGAAAGGGGGCCGCATGCTGCGCTTCGCTATCGCCAGTCTGACGCCCGCGGCGCTGATCGCGGCGGCCTGCCTTGCCGGCGGGCCCTGGCCGGCGCTGGCGCTGGTCTACATGACCGTCTTCGTGGCGCTGGCCGATCTGCTGGGGCCCGAGGCGCTGCCCGAGATCGAGGGGGCAGAGCGTGCCGCCAACCGGCTGTCGGTGGCGCTGGCGGCGGCGCATTTCCTGCTGCTGCCGCTGGGGGTCTGGGCGATTGCCGCGGGGCCGGTGCTGGGCCCGGCGGGACGAGTGCTGACCGGGCTGGCGCTGGGGCTGTTCCTGGGGCAGGTGTCGCATCCCAACGCGCATGAGCTGATCCACCGGGCGCCGCGCGGGCTCAGGCGGCTGGGGGTGGCGATCTATGTCTCGATCCTGTTCGGCCATCACGCCTCGGCGCATCCGCGGGTGCATCATGTGCATGTGGCCACCGACCGCGACCCGAATTCGGCGCGGCTGGGCGAGGGGATCTATCGCTTTTTCCCGCGCGCCTGGACGGGCTCCTTCGCCGCCGGGCTCAGGGCCGAGACTGCGGCGCGGGCGCGGCGGGCCGGCGGCCGTCGCGGGCTGCACCCCTATGCGATCTATATCGGCGGCGCGGCGCTGAGCCTGGCGCTGGCCTGGGCGCTGGCGGGAGGGCGCGGCGCGCTGGTGCTGCTGGGGCTTGCCGCCTATGCGCAGGCGCAGCTGCTGCTGGCCGATTACGTGCAGCACTACGGGCTGCGCCGCGCCGTCGACGCGACCGGCAAGGCCGAGCCGGCGGGGCCGCAGCATTCCTGGAACGCGCCGCAGTGGTATTCCTCGGCGCTGATGCTGAACGCGCCGCGCCATTCCGACCACCATCAGAACCCCACCCGCGCCTATCCGGCGCTGCGGCTCGACCCCGAGCGCATGCCGGTGCTGCCGCGGTCGATGCCGGTGATGGCAGTGATCGCGCTGGTGCCGCCGCTGTGGCGCCGGATCATGGACCGGCGGGTGCGGCGCTGGACCCGGCACTGAGCGCGCGCCCGGGCGGCGGCGGTCTGCCGCCGGAGCCGGCCCCGCGGCAGCGATCGGCGATTGGCAAGGCCGCCGCCGATCTGCCAGACTTGACCCATGCGCATTCGCCTTGTGATTCCCCTCTGCCTCGCCGCCTGGCCCGCCATCGCGCAGGACAGCCTGTCGGCCGAGGCCTTCGACGCCTATACCCGCGGCAAGACGCTGTTCTACGGCCAGGGCGGCCAGGCCTATGGCGTCGAACGCTATCTTGAGGGGCGCCGGGTGATCTGGTCCTTCCTCGACGGCAACTGCAAGAACGGCGTCTGGTACGAGCAGGCGGGGCAGATCTGCTTTCTCTACGAGGATCGCCCGGACCCGCAGTGCTGGACCTTCTCGCAGGGGCCGAACGGGTTGATCGCGCGGTTCGAGAGCGATCCGGCCACCACCGAGCTCTATGAGGCCGAGGATATCGGCAAGGAGATGGTCTGCCTGGGCCCCGAAGTCGGGGTCTGACGCCGGGCCGGGAAGAGGGGGCGCTGCCCCCGCCGCGGCTCAGCCGCGACTCCCCCGGAGTATTTGGGCGAAGAGAAGAAGGGCAGGGGCGCCTCCGGGCGCGCCTGGCTCCCGCAGTTTCATCTTGGTCGAAATACCTCCGCCGGAGGCAGGACGCGTAGCGTCCTTGTCAGAAGAGCGAGCCCTGTTCGGGCGCATCCTTGGGCTTTTGCGCCTTGCGCGGCGCCGCGGCGGCGGGCGTCGGCGTCGACGGCGTGTCGGGCGCGTCCGCCGGCACGGCGCTGACGCGGCCGTCGCGGAACTCGATCTCAAGCCGCGGCGCGGCGCGGGCGTCGGTCGCCGAGGTCAGCACATCTTCGCCCGCGCGCACCACGGCATAGCCGCGCTCCAGCGTCGCCTTGTAGGACAGCGTCTCGCGCAGACGGTCGGTGGCGTCGAGCTGGCGGCGCAGCCGGTCGAGCCGCTGGATCTGCGCCGCGTCGAGCCGGGTCGACAGCGTGGCGATGCGGTCGCGCCGCCGGTCGATCTCGCGCGCGATGGGGGCGAGGCTGAGCCGCGCCGCCGTGAGCCGGTCGCGCCGCCGCGCCACCAGCGCCCGCAGCGCCGCGGGGCGCAGCCCGCCGGCCACCTCCCAGAGCTTCACCCGGCGCCGCTGCACCCCGCCGGTCAGCGCCTGCGGCAGCCGGTCGGCGATCCAGTCGAGCCGCTGGCGCGGGGTGTCGAGCAGGGTTTCGCCGCGCGGCAGGGCGCGCGACAGATCGCCCAGCCGCTGGCGGCGCTGCGACAGGCCGGAGGTCGCGGCGCGCGACAGCCGCGCGCCCATGCCGTCGGCCCAGGCCATCAGCTCCAGCCGCACCGGCACGGCAAGCTCCGCCGCCGCGGTGGGGGTGGGGGCGCGCATGTCCGAGACAAAGTCGATCAGCGTGGTGTCGGTCTCATGCCCCACGGCGGAGATCAGCGGGATGTCACTGGCGGCGGCGGCGCGCGCCACCACCTCCTCGTTGAAGCCCCACAGATCCTCGACCGAGCCGCCGCCGCGGGCGACGATGATCAGATCGGGGCGCGGCAGGGCGCCGCCGGGGGTGAGCCGGTTGAAGCCCTCGATGGCGCGGGCCACCTCGGCGGCGCAGCTCTGGCCCTGGACCGCCACCGGCCAGATCAGCACCTTGCGCGGGAAGCGGTCGCGCAGCCGGTGCAGGATGTCGCGGATCACCGCGCCCGAGGGCGAGGTGACGACGCCGATGATCTGCGGCAGATAGGGCAGCGGTTTCTTGCGGGCGGCGTCGAACAGCCCCTCGGCGGCCAGCTGCTTCTTGCGCTTTTCCAGCAGCGCCATCAGCGCGCCTTGCCCCGCGACCGTCACCTCGTCGACGTTGAGGTTGTATTTCGACTGCGCGCCGAAGGCGGTGAGCCGGCCGGTGACCACCACCTCCAGCCCCTCCTCGGGGACCACGCTCAGCGCCGCGACCTGGCCCTTCCAGGTGGTGCAGGCCAGCACGTTGCGGTCGTCCTTGATGTCGTAATAGAGGTGACCGGAGCGGGCACGGAACACCCGGCCGACCTCGCCGCGCACGCGCACGCGGCCAAAGGCGCCCTCCAGCGTGCGCTTGATCTCGCCGGAGATCTCGGAGACGCTGAATTCCGGCAGGTTCTGGCCCGGTTGCGGATCGTCGAGAAGGTCGGACATGCGGTTTGCCTCGGTCTGCCTGCTTGTTCTGCTGCGCTGCCCAGCTTAGAACGCGCCGAAGGCAAGGCCAAGCAGATCGGAGAGACAGCCCCATGAACATCCTCATCCTCGGCGGCGGCGGGCGCGAACATGCGCTGGCCTGGGCAGTCATGCAGAACCCCAAATGCGACAAGCTGATCGTGGCACCGGGCAATGCCGGCATCGCCCGGATCGCCGAATGCGCCGCGCTCGACATCTTGGACGGCGGCGCGGTGGCGACCTTTGCCGAGGAGAACGCCATCGACTTCGTCATCGTCGGCCCCGAGGCGCCGCTGGGGGCGGGCGTCGCCGACCGGCTGCGCGACGCCGGCATCCTGACCTTCGGTCCCTCGGCGGCGGCGGCGCGGCTGGAAACCTCCAAGAGCTTCACCAAGGAGATCTGCGATGCGGCGCAGGCGCCGACCGCGGGTTAC
>JBFXGQ010000029.1:0-17429 GCA_050177915.1 Pseudodonghicola sp.
GGCTCGGCCACCTTGAACTTCACCCAGACGGTGAAGCTTTCCTTGTCGTGATATTCGACCTCGGCCTCGGCCAGGGCGGTCTGTTCGACCGGCGACCACATGACGGGTTTCGAGCCCTGGTAAAGCGTCCCGTTCATCAGGAATTTCATGAATTCCTCGGCGATCACCCGCTCGGCATGGAAGGCCATCGTCAGATAGGGATCGGCCCAGTTGCCGGTGATGCCCAGGCGCTTGAACTCCTCGCGCTGGATGTCGACCCAGCCCTCGGCGAACTTGCGGCATTCCTGACGGAAGTCGATGACCGGCACGTCGTCCTTGTCCAGCCCCTTGGCGCGGTACTGCTCCTCGATCTTCCATTCGATCGGCAAGCCGTGGCAGTCCCAGCCGGGGACATAGCGGCTTTCGAACCCCATCATCTGATGCGAGCGGACGATCATGTCCTTGATCGTCTTGTTCAGCGCGTGGCCGATGTGCAGGTGACCGTTGGCGTAGGGCGGGCCGTCATGCAGGGTGAAGGGCTTGCGGCCGCCGGCCTTTTCGCGCAGCCGGTCGTAGATGCCGATCCGCTCCCAGCGCTCCAGCCATTCGGGCTCGCGCTTGGGCAGGCCCGCGCGCATCGGGAAATCGGTTTCAGGCAGGTTCAGCGTGTCTTTGTAGTCGGGGGTTTCGGCGCACATGGGCGGCGTCCTTCGTCGGTGTTCTGATCGGGAATTACTGCGGTCGGTGCGAGGGCTCAAACACCTTTGCCCGGCGTCTCGTGATATCAGAGCGCCGGGACTGTAATTCGGAAAATAATGACGCGCGAATGGCTCATGCGCCGCCTTATAAGCGCGGGCGCCGACGGGGTAAAGGGACCCGACGCAGCGCAAACGTCCGTCGCCCCGCCCCCCGACGGCCCTCCCGCGCCCTCTCCCCCTGCCAGGGGGAGAGCCGGAGAGGGGGTGACGCTAGCGCCCGATCAGCCCGGCCAGCGCCCGTTTCACCATGCCCCGCACCGAGGGGCGATGGCGCGGCGAGAAGGGCAGCGGCCGGCAGACCTCCATCGCGGCGACGCCGACGCGGGCGCTGAGCGCGCCGTTGACCAGCCCCTCACCGAAGCGGCGCGACAGCTTGCTCAGGATGGTGCCGCCCAGCAGCGGCTCCAGCAGGTCATCGCCCACCGCCACCGCGCCGGTGGCCACCAGATGGCCGAAGACCGCCCGCATCAGCCGCCAGCTGCCCAGCAGCCCGCCGCGGCCGCCGTAGACCTCGGCGACCCGGCGGATCATCCGCAGGTTGGCGGTCAGCGCGGCGGCCACATCGGCCAGCGCCAACGGCACCAGCGCGGTCACCGTCGCCACCTGCCGCGCCGCCGCCTCGACCTCGCGCGCGGCCTGGGCGTCGAGCGGCGCCAGCACCTCGTCCTCGACCAGCGCCAGCACGGCGGCGGCATCGAACTGCTCGCCGATCCGCCCCTCCAGCCGGGCCCGGCCCCAGCGGGTATCCTCGCGCCCGGCATAGAGCGCGATCAGCCGCCCCGCCACATCGCGGGCGGCCTCGAGATCGGCCTCGGCCAGCGCCGCATCGGCGCGCCGCCGCAGCCCGTCGATCCGCCTCAGCCCGCCGATCGCGGCCAGCTCCCGCAGCGCCATCAGCGCCACCACCAACAGAAGCGCCACGATCAGCCCGGTCACCGCCCAGCCCAGGATCGGCGACCGCGCGATCAGCCCGGTGGCGAAATCCCAGGCCGCGACCGAGATCACCGCGCCCAGCACGCCGCCCGCCAGCCCCCAGAACCAGCGCGCCAGCCGCGACGGCGCGCCGCCCGCGACCCGCGCCGCGCGCTGCATCGCCGCGCCGTCGGGCCAGTCGGCCATCTCGGGATCGGGCACCGGGGCGGCCTGCGTCACCGCCGGCACCGGCTCGCCGCTTTGCTCAAGGTCGATCAGCACCGGGCCTTTGGTCATCGCCGCCCCTCCTGTTGCCAGACCAGCACGATGTCCGGCAGGTTTTCGTCATTCTCCGCACCATCGCCGCGCGCCACCTCGGCGAAGCCCTGGCGCAGGTAGAACCGATGCGCCCGCGCGTTGGCCTCCGCCACCCGCAGCCGCAATCGGGGCGAGCGCGCCTTGGCCTCCGCCATCAGCAGCTGCGCCACCCCGGCGCCGCGCGCCCCCGGCGCCAGGTAGAGCGCGCGGATCTCCTCGCCGTGCCGGGCCAGAAAGCCCGCCACCCGGCCCCGGTAATCGGCGATGGTGACCCAGCCCAGCTCGATCATCGTGCCGCAATGGGCGATGCTTTCGGCACCGCTGAGCAGATCCGGCATCCAGTCGGTTTCGGCCTGAAAGCCATGCAGGATCTCTCCCATCGCGCCGGCGTCCAGCGGCCGCGCCGCCCGCAGATGCAACGTCACAGCCGGTCTCCGATCAGGAACTGGGCGACGCGGTCCAGCCGGATATGCGGCGGCCCGTCGCCGGGGGCCAAGGTCAGCGGCGCCGGCGCGAAACGCATCATGCCGTATTCGGCATCGAGCCAGGCCCGCGCCCCTTCGCGCGCCGGCACCAGCAGGCGCGCCGGGTCCTCGGGCAGCTCGCCGGGATAGAAGGCCGCCTGCCGGCCGTCCGCCAGCAGCCGGCCGCGCACGCAGGGCAGTTCCCGGCCGTCGTGCATCCGCATCTCCTCGGTGGTGGCGCGCAGCGCGGCGATCGCCATCGCCGCGGTCGCGGCACCGGCGAATTGCGCCCGGTCGCGGGCGCTGCGCGTCAGCGCCTGCATGATCGCGGTCAGCCGGGCGTGCTGGCTGTGGTGCAGATGGTCGGCCTTGGTGGCGGCGAACAGGATGCGGTCGACCCGCTTGCCATGCCAGAGCCGGCTGAGCAGCGCGTTCTTGCCCGGCCGGAAGGCGCCGAGGATCCCCTCCATGGCGCGGCGCAGATCCTCCACCCCCTGCGGACCGGCATGGATCGCCCCCAGCGCATCGACCAGCACCACCTGCCGGTCGATGCGGGCGAAATGATCGCGGAAGAACGGCTTGATCACCCTTGCCTTATAGGCCTCGAACCGCCGCTCCATCTCGCGCAGCAGGCTGCCCCGGCGCGACGGCGCCCCGGCCCGGATCGGCGCGAAGGTCAGCACCGGCGAGCCCGCCAGATCGCCCGGCAGCAGGAACCGCCCCGGCGGGATGCAGTCGTAGGAACCGCTGTCGCGCGCACCGGCGAGATAGGCGGTGAAGCGCCGCGCCAGATCCTGCGCGACAGCCTCGTCATGCGACGCCTCGGGATCGGCGGCGCGGGCCCGCGCAACGAAGTCCCGCGCATCGTCGCGCCGCTCCAGTCGCGCCAGCGCATCCTCGGCCCAGGCCCGATAGGAGATCTCCAGCAGCGCCAGATCCAGCAGCCATTCGCCGGGGTAATCGACGATATCCAGATGCACCGTGCGCGGCCCCTGCAGACCGGCCAGCAGCCCCGCCGGCCGCACCCGCAGCGACAGCCGCAGCTCGGAAATCGTCCGGGTGCTGTCGGGCCAGTGCGGCTGCGACGCGGTCAGCGCCGCCAGGTGATCCTCGAACTCGAAACGCGGCACGGTGACATCGGGCTGCGGTTGCAGAAAGGCGGCCTCGATCCGCCCCTCCTGCTGCGCCACCAGCCCCGGCATCCGGCCGCGGTCCAGCAGATTGGCCACCAGCGAGGTGATGAAGACGGTCTTGCCGGCACGCGCCAGCCCGGTCACCCCCAGCCGGATCACCGGCTCGAAAAACGTCTCGGATATCCGGCCGCCGAGGCTGTCCACCCCGCGCGCGACCCCATCCGCCAGATCTGCGATGGCCAAGCCTGTCTCCTGCCTCTTGTCCGGGTCCAAGATAGGCCCGCCGTCGCCCGGGGCCAAGCGGGACTTGCGCCCAGGACTTGCTCGCGCGCGCCGCGCGCGCTACCAGCCCGGCCATGCCACGTTACGCGTTGAAAGTCGAATATCAGGGCGCCCCCTTTGCCGGCTGGCAGAGGCAGAAGGAGCTGCCCTCGGTGCAGGGCGCCATCGAGGCGGCGCTGGCGCGTCTCGAACCCGGGCCGCATACCATCGCCGCCGCCGGGCGCACCGACGCCGGCGTGCATGCGCTGGGACAGGTGGCGCATTGCGACCTGCAAAAGGACTGGGACCCGTTCCGGCTGAGCGAGGCGCTGAACTTCCACCTCAAGCCCGCCCCCGTCGCCATCGTCGCCGCGGCACGGGTGACCGACGACTGGCACGCCCGCTTCTCGGCCGTCGAACGGCAGTATCTGTTCCGCATCCTGATCCGCCGGGCACCGGCGACCCACGACCGCGGCCAGGTCTGGCAGCTGTCGCATCCGCTGGACGTGGCGGCGATGCAGGCAGGGGCCGACCTGCTGCTGGGACGGCACGATTTCACCACCTTCCGCAGCTCGATCTGCCAGGCCGCGAGCCCGGTGAAGACGCTGGACGAGCTGCGCGTCGAGGCGGCCGAGGGCTTCTCCGGCCCCGAGATCCGCTTTCACGTCCGCGCCCGGTCCTTTCTGCACAACCAGGTCCGCAGCTTCGTCGGCACGCTGGAGCGGGTCGGCGCCGGCGCCTGGGCGCCCGCGGACGTGCGCCGGGCGCTCGAGGCCCGCGACCGCGCCGCCTGCGGCCCGGTCTGCCCGCCGCACGGGCTCTATCTGGCGCGGGTGGGCTATCCCGAAGACCCCTTCGCCTGAGCCTGCACGCGCCCTTTTTCTGGCCGGCAAATATCCCGGGGTGCGCGAGGGGCTGGCCCCTCGCTCCCGCCGCTGGCCGCGGCTACTCCAGCAGATAGAGCGACACCCGCACCTGCGCCGCCCAGCGTCCGCCGGTGCCGACGAAGATCATCCGGTTGACCCAGTCATAGCGCGGATCGCCGGTTTCCAGCCGGGCCACGGTGCGCATGTAATAGGCGGCCGGGTCGACGTCCTCGCCCGCCGCCAACCGCGCCATCACCTCGGCCGGGCCGTGGCGGACACCCCTGTTGACGATCTCGATCAGTGCGCCGTCCCCGGTCTCGAAGGCATAGCGGGTGTCGAGATCGGCGGAGCCGTCCGCATGGATGGTCTGCCAGTCGGCGCCGAGGTGCAGGATCCGCCCCTGCACCCGGCCGGTGACGGTGCCACCCACGATCGGGATGATGCGGCGCTGGCCGGCGCGGCCCGGCCCGATCTCGCGGATCGGTGCCAGGTCGACGGCCAGTTCGCAGAACGGGGTCAGAACCGGCGCCGGCAGCATTTACATCAGCCCCAGCAGCCGCGCGGCGTTGTTCTTGGTGATGTCCTCGCGCAGCTCGTCCTTGATGTCGATCTTCTCGAAATCGGCCAGCCAGCGCTCCGGCGTGATCATCGGCCAGTCGGAGCCGAACAGCACCTTCTTGCGCAGGATCGAGTTGCAGTATTTCACCAGGATCGGCGGGAAGTATTTCGGCGACCAGCCGCTGAGGTCGATATAGACGTTGGGCTTGTGCTGGGCGACCGACAGCGCCTCTTCCTGCCAGGGGAAGGAGGGGTGGGCGAGGATGATCTTGAGGTCGGGGAAGTCCACCGCCACATCGTCCATATACATCGGGTTCGAATATTTCAGCCGCATGCCATTGCCGCCCGGCATGCCCGAGCCCACCCCGGTCTGGCCAGTGTGGAAGAGCGCGATGCCACCCTCCTCCTCGATCGCCTCGTAGAGCGGATAGGCGATGCGGTCGTTGGGATAGAAGCCCTGCATGGTGGGGTGGAACTTGAACCCCTTGATGCCGAAGTCGCGGATCAGCCGGCGCGCCTCTCGCACGCCCATCTTGCCCTTCCAGGGGTCGATGGAGGCGAAGGGGATCAGCACGTCGGAGTTCTCGGCGGCCAGTTCGGCCACCTCCTCGTTCTTGTAGCGGCGATAGCCGGTCTCGCGCTCGGCATCGACCGGGAAGATCACCGCGGCGATGTTCTGCGCGCGGTAATGCGCGGCGGTCTGCGGCACGGTGGGCGGATGGCTCCAGGGCGCGCCGAAGTAGCTGGCCATGGTCGATTGCAGGTCGTCATAGCCGTCATCGACATGGCAGCCGCAGGGTTCCTCGGCATGGGTGTGGATGTCGATGGCGCGGATTTTGGTTAGATCAACCATTGGCTTGGTCCTTCTTGAATCAAATGGCGGCGCGATGCCCCCTGCCGGGGCTCAGATCCGCGCCACGCAGGGGTCCGTTTCGGCATAGAGCCGCTCCAGCAGCGCCGCGCGGCGGCTCAGCACCTTGCGGAAGTTCAGGTTGCCCTTGGCGGTGATCTCCGCGTCGCCCATCGAGGGCGGCTCGGACAGCACCATCGCCCGGGCGATGCGGGAGGAGCTGCCGGAGATCTCGCGCGCGCGTTCGGCCAGACAGCGGTGAATCTCGGACAACAGCCTGGGATCGGAGAGCGCGCCATCCTGCGCCGCGACATCGAAGCCCTTGGCCTGCAGCTCGCCCATATTGGGGAAGATCATCACGCCGATCTCGTCGCGGTCGGCGCCGGTGATCACCAGATCGGCGGCCAGCGCCCCGAGGCAGGCCAGGATCTCGAGCCTGAGCTGCGCCGCCCGCACCCAGGTGCCCGAGGTCAGCTTGAAGTCCTCGGAGATCCGCCCCTCGAACTTCATCCCCTTGTCGGGGTCGCCCGGCACCACAAAGCTCATCGCGTCGCCGGTGATGAAGAACCCCTCCTCGTCGAAGGCCTCCGCCGTCTTCTCCGGCGCGCGGAAGTAGCCGGGCATGATGTTCGGCCCCTTCACCCGCACCTCGCAGCGGCCGTCCTCGTCGGGCACCAGCTTGACCGTCACCCCGGTCATCGGCACGCCGACCACGCCGGAGCGGTCGGTGGGCTCCTGCTGGATCATCGTCGCCGGCGCGGTTTCGGTCAGCCCCCAGGAGGAGGTCATCAGCGGCACCGCGCCACGGGTCTGCATCGCCATCTGCTCGAACCCGTCCCAGACGTCCTGCGGCAGCGAGGCGCCGGCGTAGAACACCATGTCGAGATCCGAGAACACCGTCTTGCGCAGCTGGTCGTCCTTGCGCAGCGCCTCCAGCATCATCGAAAAGCCCACCGGCACGTTGAACACCGCGGTGCCGGGGATCATGCCCAGGTTCTCGACCGTGCGGTCGAACAGCCCCTTCACCGGCTTGCCGTCGTCGATATAGAGGCTGCCGCCATTGGCCAGCATCATGTTGAAGTTATGCGAACCGCCGAACACATGGTTCCACGGCAGCCAGTCGACGATCACCGGCGGCCGGTCGCGCAGGAAGGGCAGCGAATCCGCGATCATCGTCTGGTTGGCGCAGAGCATGCGATGCGTCGTCAGCACCCCCTTGGGGTTCGAGGTCGAGCCCGAGGTCATCAGGATCTTGACCACGCTGTCCGGGGTGACGGCGGCGAAGGCGGCGTCCACATCGACCCCGCCGTCGCCCTTGAGCAGATCCGCGAAGGGCGTCGCCCCGGAGCTGCCCGGGCGGGTGGCCACGATCTCGACCCCGTCGAAGACATCGAGCGCCAGCGCCTCGGCATAGTGGCCGGCGTCGACGGTATAGGCCATCTTCGGCCCGATCAGCTCCATCGCGTGGCGCAGCCGGCCGTGGGCGCCGTGGATCAGCGAATATTGTTCGGCCAGCGGCACCACCGGGACGCCGGCATATTGCCCCGCCAGCGCCAGGATGCCGTGATCGACGCCGTTGCCCGACAGCACCATGATCGGCGTCTCGGGCCCCATGCCGCGGGCCAGCAGCGCGGCGGCCACCGCGCGCACCTGCTCCAGCGTGTCCCGATAGCCGAGCGCGTGCCAGCCGGCGCCGCTGCGTTCGGCCAGGAACACCCGGTCCGGCGCCTCTGCGGCCCAATGGTGCAGCCAGTCGCCGGTGCGGTCGGCGACCGGCCCCAGCGCGTAACCCGAGCGCAGCAGGACGGTGCCGTCGGCGCGATCTTCGCGCAGCACGTTATGCGGGCGGTACCGCGATATGCAGTTCATGGATCATCCTCCCTTAGATCCACGCCGGATCCGGCTCATTGCCCGGATCACGGCCTGTTTCGTCTCCTCATCCATCCCGTTCAGCATGCGCCGCTCATGCCCGCGCACGGCCTCCAGCGCGCGATCATAGAGCCGCCGACCCGCCAAGGTCGGGTTCAGCGCATAGGCGCGCCGGTCGGTCGGCACGCGGTCACGGCTAATCAGGTCGCGGCCCTCCAGCTCGTCCACGATCACCACCAGATTGGCGCGTTCGACATCCAGCGCCTCGGCCAGCTGCGACTGGCGCAGGCCGGGATTGTCCACGATCAGGACCAGCGCCGAATAGGTCACCATGCGCAGGCCCAGGGGCTTCAGCGCCTGGTTCAGATCGGTCTGAACCACGTTGAAGGCCCGCTTGATATGATAGCCGATGAAATCGCAGAGCGTTTCGTCGGAGACCGCCTGCACCTCCTCGGCGGGCGCGGCGGCATCCGCGCGGGAGGCGGCGGGCTGTTTCACCGGCCCTGACCGAAGCTGGGCGCGCGCTTCTGCAGGAAGGCGGCGAGCCCCTCGACCGCGTCCGGGCTCGTCTGGGTCAGCGCGGCGCAGAGGCTCTCGGTGAACAGCCCGTCGGCCTTGGCCATATCCTCGATCCGGCTGATCGCATGGATCATCACGTAGTTCGACAGCGGCGCGTTGTCGGCGATCTTGCGGGCCAGATCCATCGCCATCGGCAGCGCCCCGCCCTCGGCCACCGCATAATGCGACAGCCCCAGCCGGGTGCCCTCCTCGGCGTTGTACTTGCGCCCCGTGAGCATCATCTCGACCATCCGGTCGGCGCCCAGGATACGGCCCACCCGCACGCTGGCACCGCCGCCAACGAAGATGCCGCGCCGCCCCTCGGGCAGCTGGAAGATGGTCGAGGGCTCGGCGATCCGTACGTGGGTCGAGGTCGCCAGTTCCAGCCCGCCGCCGATCACCGCGCCCGACATCGCCGAGATCACCGGCAGCCCGCCGAACTGGATGCGGTCCATCACCGCCTGCCAGTTGCGCGAATGGCGCATGGTGCCCTCGGCATCGCGGGCGACATGTTCGCTGAGATCCAGCCCCGAGCAGTAGTGCCCGCCCGAGCCGGTCATCACCGCCACCTTCGCCTCGGCCGGCGGGCGCGAGAAGAAGGCGTCGATCTCCTCCAGCAGCTGGTCGCACATGGCGTTGCGCTTCTCGGGGCGGTTCATGGTGAGCAGGGCGATATCGCCCTGAAGTTCGATCCTGAGCATGGCTTCGGTCATGACACGGCCCCCGGTCCGGTCCGCCCGGAGGCGGCTGTAGTTAATAATTGTTGTGATCCATAACTAATTCGCCGCGGATTCGCAACGGCTGGCTGCCTGTGGCGCTGAAAAAGGCGGCCGGAGAGATCCCCGGCCGCCCCGTCCTGTCAGAGCGTCTCGTTCGACACCGCGCCATCCAGCCCGGTGGAGCCATAGAGCCAGGCGACGGTGTCATACCATTCGTCCGGCGACTTGGCGCTCATCACCGCGTTGCGCAGCTGCGCATGCGCCCCGTCGGGGTGATAGATATGGGTGCCGATCTCGCGCGATTGCAGCTGTACCCGGGCGGTGCGCAGCCGGCGCATCTCCTGATAGGCCTGCAGCGCCGCCTCGATATCGCCGCCCTTGGCCTCCATCTGATGCGACAGCGCCACCGCGTCCTCCATCGCCATGCAGGCGCC
Source organism: Pseudodonghicola sp. (assembly GCA_050177915.1). Taxonomy (GTDB): domain Bacteria; phylum Pseudomonadota; class Alphaproteobacteria; order Rhodobacterales; family Rhodobacteraceae; genus Pseudodonghicola. The sequence continues at coordinate 9,680 of JBFXGQ010000029.1, forward strand.
CTGCGCCAGATACTGCATCGTCGGATGGGCGGCATCGCCCAGCAGCGCCACCCGGCCGTCGACCCAGTTCATCGCCGGATCGCGGTCGCAGAGCACCCAGAGCTTCCAGTCCCGGCCCTTGTCGATGATCTGCCGCGCCACCGGGGCGACATGTTCGAAGCCCTTGCGCACCTCGTCATGCGTCACCGGCAGCCCCGCCACCGGCGCGGGCGCGTCGTTGTGATAGGTGACCACCAGGTTGAAGGTCTTCCAGCCCTGCAGCGGGTAATGCACGATGTGGCACTTCGGCCCGGCCCAGAGCGTGGCGGCGTTCCAGCGCAGATCCTCGGGCATGTCCTCGATCGGGATCACGCTGCGATAGGTGGTATGGCCCGACACCCGCGGTGCGCCGTCGCCGATCACCCCCTTGCGGATGCTAGACCACAGCCCGTCCGCCCCGATCACCGCCCGGCCCCGCACCCGGCTGCCGTCGGCGAGGATCGCCGCGGCCGAGCTGCCGTCCTGATCGTAACCGGTGACCTCGGCGCTGGTGCGCAGCTCGACCAGATCGTGTGCCTCGCAGGCGCGCAGGAAGACGCCGTGCAGATCGCCGCGATGGACCACCGCATAGGGGTTGCGGAAGCGGGCGCGGAAGGCATCGTCCAGCGGGATCCGGGTGATCTCCTCGCCCGACATCGCATCCATCAGGCGCAGGTTGTCGACATAGACCGCCATGGCGCGGGCGGCGTCGCCGACGCCCAGATAGTCGAAGGCGTGAAAGGCGTTGGGCCCCAGCTGGATGCCGGCGCCGATCTCGCCCAGCTGCGGCGCCTTCTCCAGCACGATGGAGCGCACGCCCTTCTGCGCCAACCCGATGGCCAGCGCCAGCCCGCCAATCCCCCCGCCGGCGATAACGATGCGATCTTCGCTCATGGCAATACTCCTCCGACCGGCGCCGTTTTCTGCCAGAAAACGGTCCGGAAAATTGAAAATTTTCCGAGCCGGAATTTTTCAAAAATTCCGGCTCGCTCTCAGGTTATTCGGCGGGGCCGATCTTCAGCTCGATCGGCTCCAGCCCGTCGATACCCCCGGTGATCACGTCCCCGGCCACCACCGGGCCGACGCCCGCCGGCGTGCCGGTCATGATCAGATCGCCCGGCATCAGGTGGTAGTATTTCGACAGATCCGCCACCACCTCGGTCACGCTGTGGATCAGGTCGCGCAGATGCGCGTCCTGCTTGACCGCACCATTGACCTCAAGATGGATGCGCTGCGGGCCGATCTCGCCCACCTCGGCCGCCTTGGTCAGCGGCGCGAAGACGGCGGAACCTTCGACATCCTTGCCCAGATCCCAGGGCCGCTGCTTCGACCGCGCCACCAGCTGCAGGTCGCGCCGGGTCATGTCCAGTGCGCAGCCATAGGCATAGATCGCCGCGGCCGCCTCGGCGGCGGCGACGCGGAACACCGGCTTGCCGATCGCCAGCACCAGCTCCATCTCGTAATGGAAGTTCTCGGTGCCCGGCGGATAGGGCAGCGTCTCGCCGCTGGCCAGCGTCGCCTGCGGCGACTTGGTGAAGTAGAATGGCGCCTCGCGGTCAGGCTCCACCCCCATCTCGGCGGCATGGGCCACATAGTTGCGCCCGACGCAGAAGATCCGGCCGACCGGATATTCCGCCGCCTCGCTCTTGACGGGCACGGAATAGACCTTGGGCGGTTCGAACAGATATTGGGTCATTTCGCGCGTTCCTCGTAGTATCCCAGTTTTTCCTGCAACGGCCGGTCGTGGACGCGCACCAGAAAGGCGTCCTCGGCCGCCTCATGGCGAATATCGGCAAACACCGGCACAGAGAAGGTGTCCTTCGGCCCCCACTCGAACCGCGCGCCATTAATCGTCGTGGCACCGTGGCCGCTGATCACATGGAAGGCAGAGGAGCAGGAGCGCAGCGGCGGATTGTCCACCTGGCCGGCCGGCAGATGCATGGCGGTGAAGCCCATCGTCGGCAGCACGTCCTCGCCGGTCTCCGGGTTCACGTAATCGAGCTCGATCACCCCCTCGTCGCCATAGGCCGCCATCTCGCGCAGCGCCGCCTCGGTGCGGGCCCAGGGATAGCGCATCATCGGATAGCGGCGGGCGCCGGCGCCCCGCTTGCGCCCCGGCACCAGACCGGAGGACAGATATTCCACCTGGCTCGCATCCGGCCGGTTGCGACGCGACTGCAGCGGCCCCTCGTTGGCATAGGAACCTTCGAGATAGACGAAGAGCGGCAGATCGAGCGCATCGAGCCAGACCACCGGCGCGTCGCCGTCATGGCCGTGATCGTGCCATTCGCCACCGGGGGTCAGCACCAGATCGCCCTCCTCCATCGGCAGCTTCTCCCCGTCGACGACGGTAAAGGCGCCCTTGCCCTCGACGATGATCCGCACCGCCGACGGGGTGTGCACATGCGCCGGAGCGGTCTCGCCCGGCAGCAGCAGCTGCAGACCCAGGTAGATCGAGGCGGTGGCCTGCATCGCGCCGGCGCCGCGGCCCGGATCGGACAGCACCAGCACCCGCCGCTCGGCCTTCTCGACCGGCGTCAGTTCGCCGGCGCGCAGCAGCAGCGGGCGGATCGCCGCATAGGTCCAGAGCCCCGGCCGGGTCTGCGGATTGGGCGCGCCATGGGGCAGCACATTGCGCATCATCGGCCAGAGCGGCGCCACCCCCGCCGCGCCCATCGCATCCCGATAGTCCTGCGGCAGCTCCTCCAGGGTTCCAAGTTGTTCGGCCATCGCCCTCTCCTCCGTCCTCGGTTTATTAGGATGTATACTTATCATAAGCATACATGTCAATTCCCGACGCCCTGCCGCCCGCGCCTCTGGCCCCTCGGCCGATCCCGTCAGCCCAGCAGCACCGCCATGCGCCGCAGCGCCAGCTCATAGCCCTGCACGCCGAAACCGGCGATAACCCCCTCGGCGCGCAGCGAAACATAGGACTGGTGACGGAAGCTCTCGCGCTTGTGCACATTGGAGATATGCACCTCCAGCACCGGCCCCGCGAACGCGTTGAGCGCATCCAGAATCGCCACCGAGGTATGGGTATAGGCCGCCGGATTGATGATGATCCCGGCCGCCGCGTCGCGCGCGCGGTGAATCATCTCGACGATCTCACCCTCGTGGTTGGACTGATACAGCGCCGTCTCCAGCCCCAGCGCGGTGCCCAGCGCGGCGCAGGCGCGCGCCACGTCCTCCAGCGTCTCGTGCCCGTAGATCTCCGGCTCGCGCTTGCCCAGCAGGTTCAGGTTGGGACCGTTGAGGATATGGATCGTCCGGGCCATGGCGGGTTCCTGTCGTGTGAAATCGACGCCAGAGTAAAGCGGCAGAGGGCGAACGGAAACCGCGATTATCGGCGGGACCGTGATTCCACCCGGCAGCGCCCGGCGCCACGCGGCGGATCGAGGGGCCAGCCCCTCAAACTCCCCGGGATATTTGCCGCCAGAAAAAGGCAGAAAGCGCGGGCCCGGCGCCCGCGCTTTCATCTTGGTCCAAATACCTCCGCCGGAGGCGCCCGCAGCCCGCCACAGGCGCGCCGCCGCGCCATCGCGCGCGGTCAGACGTCCATCGACCGCGCGATCAGTTCCTTCATGATCTCGTTGGTGCCGCCATAGATCATTTGCACCCGGCTGTCGGCATAGAGACGCGCGATCGGATATTCCATCATGAAGCCGTAGCCGCCGAACAGCTGCAGGCATTCATGCACCACCTCGTTCTGGGTCTGGCTGCCCCAGTATTTCGCCATCGAGGCGGTGGCGGCGTCAAGCTCGCCCGCCTCCAGCCTGGTGACGCAATCGTTGACGAAGCTGCGCAGCAGTTCCGCCTTGGTCTTCATCTCGGCCAGCTTGAAGCGGGTGTTCTGGAAATCCATCACCCGCTGGCCGAAGGCCTTGCGGTCCTGCACGTATTTCACCGTCTCCGCCAGGGCATAGTCGATCACCCCCAGCGCGGTCAGCGCGATCAGCAGCCGTTCCCAGGGCAGCTGTTTCATCAGCTGATAGAACCCCTGCCCCTCTTCCTGGCCGAGCAGGTTGGTCAGCGGCACCTTGACGTCTTCAAAAAACAGCTCGGCGGTGTCATTGGCCTTCATGCCGAGTTTCTTGAGGTTGCGGCCGCGGCGGAAGCCCTCGGCGCCCTCGGTCTCCAGCGCGATCAGCGACACGCCCTTGGCGCCCGCGCCCTTGTCGGTCTTGGCCACCACGATGATCAGATCGGCGGTATGGCCGTTGGTGATGAAGGTCTTGGAGCCGTTGATGCGGTAGGAATTGCCGTCCTTCTCAGCGCTGGTGCGCACCGATTGCAGGTCGGACCCGGTGCCGGGCTCGGTCATGGCGATGGCCGCCACCATCTCGCCGGTGACCAGTTTCGGCAGCCAGCGCTGCTTCTGCTCCTCGCTGCCGAAGGACACCAGGTAATGCATCACGATGGACTGGATCGAGAAGCCCCAGCCGCTGTCGCCGCGGGCGCCCTGTTCGTAGACCGCCACCGCGTCGAAGCCGATGCCGCCGCCGGCGCCGCCGTATTCCTCGGCGATGGCGCCGGACATGATCCCGGCGGCGCCGGCCTTGGTCCAGAAGTCGCGGTCGACCACGCCCTGGTCGACCCAGCGTTCGATATTGGGCACCAGTTCGGCGTCGTAGAAGCGGCCCACGGCATCGGCGAACATCGTATGTTCGTCCTGCGCCCAGGCGGCGGTCTTGGTGATGAGGCTCATGTCCCGTTCCTCCCTTGATCCGGTTTCGCGCGAAATCCTAAGCTTGGCCGGGGCAAAGGCAATCGGGCCGGCGCCATGCTACGCAACGTTCCGGGCGGCGCTGCCGTAGCGTCAGCAGGCCGCCAACGCCGCCTCGATCCCCGCGGCGCAGAAGGCGATCAGCTCGGCCGGGGGCGGGCCGTCCTGCGCCGCGCTCAGCGCGCCGATCCGCCAGGCCGAGGTCAGATGCGCCAGCATCGCCGCCACCGAATAAACGAAGCCCGCGGCCACCGCCCGCCGGTCGCAGCCGGGCGCGAGCGCGGCGATCTCGTCGATGAAGCGGTTGGCGGTGGGATCGAACCAGTCCGCCGCGAGGTCGCGCCAGCGCGGATCGGCCGAGACATGGGCGACCAGCCGGGCATAGGCCAGCCATTGCGGCCCGCCGTCGCGCGCCATGCGGATATAGGGATCGAGAAAACAGGTGATCACCGCCCGCACCGTCAGCGGCCCCTCGACCCGGCGCGCCTCGAGCGTGGCCAGGCGCAGCACCGACAGCTCCTCTGCCCGGCGGGCGACAGTGCGGGTGAACAGCTCTTCCTTGCTGCCGCCATGGTGGTGCACCAGCCCCGCCGGCACCTCGGCGGCCGCGGCGATGTCCCGAATCGTCGCACCGTCGAATCCGCGGGCGGAGAACACCCGCTCCGCTGCGTCAAGAATGCGTTCCCGGGTCTGCAACGACCGCTGTGACGGGGCCCTTTTGCGTTGTTTTTCCACGCCAATTCCTCAAGCTTCAAATGCGTATTGCGTTATTTTGGTCATATGTTCAATATAACAATAGCACGGGAGGAGACATTGTGGAAACACGCGACAGGTATGCCCTGATCGGGGCAGGACCGATGGGGCTTGCCGCCGCCAAGGTGCTGGCGGAACAGGGGATCCCCTATCAGGGATTCGAGCTGCATTCGGACGTCGGCGGGCTCTGGGACATCGACGGGCCGAAATCGACGATGTACGCCTCGGCGCATCTGATCTCGTCGAAGACGATGACGGAGTTCACCGATTTCCCGATGCGGGAGGAGGTGGCCGATTACCCCTCGCATCGCGAGCTGAAGGGGTATTTCCGCGATTTCGCCAGGGAATTCGATCTCTATCGCCACTATCGTTTCTGCGCCGAGGTCACCAGGGTCGAACCGCTGGGCGGCTCGGGCGAGGGCTGGCGGGTCCACTGGCGCGATGGCGAGGGCGAACACGAGGCGATCTTCGCCGGCGTGCTGATCGCCAATGGCACCCTGTCGGAACCCAACATGCCCGGCTTCAAGGGGCGATTCGACGGCGAGCTGATCCATTCCTCGGCCTATCGCGCGGCCACCCAGTTCGACGGCAAGCGGGTGCTGATCGTGGGCGCCGGAAATTCCGGCTGCGACATCGCGGTGGATGCGATCCATCACGGCACGCGCTGCGATCTGTCGATGCGGCGCGGCTACTACTTCGTGCCGAAATACGTCTTCGGCAAACCGGCCGACACCATGGGCGGGGCGATCAAGCTGCCGATGTGGCTGAAGCGCCGGGTCGACGGGGTGATCCTGAAATGGTTCGTGGGCGATCCGCAACGCTACGGTTTCCCGAAACCCGACTATCAGCTCTATGAGAGCCACCCGGTGGTCAATTCGCTGGTGCTGCATCACGCCGGCCATGGCGACATCCGCATTCGCCCGGACATCGACCGGTTCGACGGTCATACCGTCCACTTCAAGGACGGCAGCCAGACCGAGTACGACATGATCGTCGCCGCCACCGGTTACAAGCTGCATTACCCGTTCATCGACCGCGCGCTGCTGAACTGGCAGGGCGACGCGCCGCATCTCTACCTCAACGCGATGCATCCCGACCGCGACGACCTTTTTGTGCTGGGCATGGTCGAGGCCTCAGGCCTCGGCTGGCAGGGCCGGCATGAGCAGGCCGAGATGGTGGCGCGCTATATCGCCGGGCTGCGCGATCACACGGCCGGGGCGAAGGCGCTGCGGGCGGAGAAGGCGGCGGGCTTCGACCGTGCCACCGGCGGCATGGCCTACCTCAAGCTGCCGCGCATGGCCTATTACGTCGACAAGGCCACCTATCGCCGCGCCGTCACCGGCTGGATCGCCCGGCTGAGCAAGGGGCGCATGGCATGACCGGGATCGACGATATCGCGCTGAACTTCAGCCCCGGCTCGCTGCTGCTGCTGAACGCGATCCTGGCGGTGGTGATGTTCTCCATCGCCATCGAGCTGAACCCGGCGGATTTCCACCGGCTGCGGCGGGCGCCGAAGCCGCTGATCGTCGGGCTGATCTCGCAATTCGCGGTGCTGCCGGTGCTGACCTTCCTGATGGTGCTGGCGATCCAGCCGCGCCCCTCGATCGCGCTGGGGCTCATTCTGGTGGCGGCCTGCCCGGGCGGCAATATCTCGAACTTCATTACCCATCGGGCGGGCGGCAACGCGGCGCTGTCGGTGTCGATGACGGCGCTGGCGACGGTGGGGGCGATCCTGCTCACGCCGCTCAACATCGCGCTCTGGGGCGGGCTTTACGCGCCCACCCGCGCGATCCTGCGCGACACTGCCATCGACCCCGTTCAGGTGGCGGTGACGGTGGGTCTGATGCTGGTGCTGCCGCTGGTGCTGGGGATGCAGTTAAACCAGCGGCGTCCGGCCCTGACGGCAAGGCTGCACAAGCCGCTGCAATGGATCTCGATGGCGATCTTCTGCGCCTTCATCGTTCTGGCGCTGATTGCGAACTGGCAGTTCTTCCTGGGGTATGCCGGGGCGGTTGCGGGTCTGGTGATCCTGCACAACGCCCTGGCACTGGGGGGCGGCTGGGCCGTGGCCACTCTGGCCCGGCTGTCCCCCTTCGATCGCCGCGCGGTGACGATCGAGACCGGCATCCAGAACTCCGGCCTGGGGCTGGTGCTGATCTTCGCCTTCTTCGGCGGCCTGGGCGGCATGGCGGTGGTGGCGGCCTTCTGGGGCATCTGGCACGCGATCTCCGTCCTCGGCCTAGCCGCGCTGATGTC
>JBFXGQ010000030.1:0-17381 GCA_050177915.1 Pseudodonghicola sp.
GACCAGTCGACCTTCAACGGTGACGACCTGGTTACCTCTGCTGCCGCCGTGACCGTGGTCACCGGCATCAGCCGTTCGTCGGGCAGCTTCGCCACCACCACCATCACCTTCAACTCGGTGGACCTGGCGGCGATCAAGACCACGCTGGAAAGCATCGACCTGACCACCTCGACCGACCTGCAGGCCGATCTGGCGACCGCCGAAGGCGCGCTGGCCGACGCGATCACCGCGGCGACCTCGCTGGGCGTCACCGAGAAGACGCTGGAAGGTCAGCAGGAGTTCCTGTCGAGCCTGACCGACACGCTGGATTCCGGCGTCAGCGCGATGGTCGACGCGAACATGGAAGAAGAAGCTGCGCGTCTGCAGGCCTATCAGGTCCAGCAACAGCTGGCCACGCAGTCGCTGTCGATTGCGAACCAGCAGCCGCAGAACATCCTGAGCCTGTTCAAGTAATGCCAAGACCGTCAGGGGGCGACCCCTGACGGTTCCCGGCTCCGGGCGCGCGTATTCAGGCGCGATGCCTGTCAGCCGGTCGGGGCCGGCTGTTCGATGTCCGCGCGGCCGGCAGGGCTGCGCCGGGCGGTTCCGCCGGGGCGGCACGGGGCGGCAACGGCACGTCGATCCCCGCCTCCAGCAGCATCCGGTAGGTATCCGCAAAGCTCTGTTCGGCCCGCATGGTCTCGGCGCGCGACTGCGCCAGAAATCCGTTCGCGGCCTGAAAGAACCGCGCCGCGGCATCGGTTTCCGGGTCCGAGCCGGGCTTGTAGGCGCCGACGCGGATCAGATCCTCCATATCGGCATAGCGCGCCAGCGCTCGCCGCGCGGCGTGCATGATGGCGTATTCCTCGGCGCTGTGGCAGTCGGGCAGCATCCGTGAAATCGACCGCTGCACGTTGATCGCGGGATAGCGGTTCTGTTCGGCGATCCGGCGGTCCAGCACGATATGGCCGTCCAGAATGCCGCGCACCGCATCGGCGATGGGTTCGTTCATGTCGTCGCCGTCGACCAGCACGGTATAGATGCCGGTGATGTCGCCCTCGCCGGCGCGGCCGGGGCCGGCGCGTTCCAGCAGGTGCGGCAGTTCGGAAAACACGGTGGGCGGATAGCCGCGGGTGGTAGGCGGCTCGCCGCTCGACAGGCCGATCTCGCGCTGCGCCATGGCAAAGCGCGTCACGCTGTCCATCATCAGCAGCACCTGCTTGCCCTGGCTGCGGAAATGCTCGGCTACCGCGGTCGCGGTCCAGGCCGCCTGCCGGCGCAGCAGCGGTGCCTCGTCGCCGGTGGCCACGACGACGACCGACCGCGCCATGCCCTCCTCGCCCAGATCCTCCTCGATGAAGTCCTGCACCTCGCGGCCGCGTTCGCCCACCAGCCCGATCACGATCACATCGGCATCGGTGTTGCGTGCCAGCATCGCCATCAGGGTCGATTTGCCGACGCCCGAGCCGGCGAAGACCCCCATCCGCTGGCCGCGGCAGATCGGGGTGAACAGGTCGATGCACTTGATCTGCGTTTCCAGCTTGTCGCCGACGCGGCGGCGGTCGTAGGCCGGCAGCGGGCTGTTGCGGCCGCGCGCCCGCCGGCTGCCGCGCCGGAACCGCGGCGCATCGGACAGCGGCCGGCCGAGCGCGTCGATCACCGTGCCGATCCAGCTGTCGTCCGGGCAGATGCCGTCGCCCGACCGGATCAGCTCGACCGGGTCGCCCACGGCGATGCCGTCCCAGGTGCCGAAGGGCAGCAGCCGCAGCCCGTCGTCGCCGGTACCCACGACCTCGCCGGTGACCGCGCCATGCAGCCCGTGCACCCGGCAGCGCTGGCCCAGCCCGGCCGAGCGCTGCAGCCCGGCCACGGTCAGGGTCAGGCCGACAACGGACTGGACGCGCCCGGTAATTCTTGTGCTCTCCAGGGTGGAAATCTTCTGTCTGAGGTCGGAAAACACCTTGGTCACAAGAATAAGTCCTGTTAATCTTTGTGCTGTCCGCTATACTTGCCAAGAATTGATCCGGAGTCCATGATGAATTTCGAGACGCTCAATCTGTTTCAGCTGGCCTCGCGCCGTCTGCAGTGGTTGTCGGATCGGCAGCAGACGGTTTCGGAGAATATCGCCAATGCCGACACCGCGGGTTATCGCGCCCGCGAGGTGCAGGACTTCGCCTCCTATCTCGACAGCGCCGAAACGCTCGCCCTGCCGCCGCAGGCCGAGGTGCGGGAAGTCGAGGACAGCTGGAGCGAGAGCATTTCGGGCAACAACGTGGTGCTGGAGGAGCAGATGCTGGCGGCCTCCGAGACCTCGGGTCAGTACCGGTTGGCCTCCAACCTCTACCGTAAGGCGCATGAGCTGGTGCTCACCGTCGCCGGCACGCGCTGAGGGGGAGGGACATGGATACGCTGTCTTCCATCGTCGCCATCGCCGCCAGCGGCATGCGGGCCCAGGGCGAGCGGATGCGCGTGGTGTCGGAAAACGTCGCCAACGCCTCGACCACCGCGCAGGAGCCGGGCGGCGATCCCTATCGCCGCAAGGTGATCAGCTTCGGCGAGATGACCGACGAGGCGACCGGTGCCGCCATGGTGCGGGTGACCGACATCACCAACGATCTGGGCGAATTCTCGCTGCGCTTCGATCCCGCCCACCCGGCGGCGGACGAGAACGGTTATGTCAAGCTGCCGAACGTCAATCCGCTGATCGAGATGAGCAACATGCGAGAGGCCGCGCGCAGTTACGAGGCGAATATGACCATGCTGGAAAACGCCAAGCAGATGCGCAGCGAGCTGATTGATCTTCTGAAGTAGGACTGAACCATGACCGATGTGATGTCGATCCGCCCCGGCCTTGCCATTGAGGCGGCCTATGGCAAGGCCAAGGAGCTGGGCTCTGCCGCCAGCGCGCCGGCCGATGCGGCGCAGGCGCCGGATTTCGGCGAGATGCTGCGCAACGCTGCCGCCAATGCCGCGCAGACCGTGCGTCAGGGCGATGCGGTGGCCGCCGCCGGGCTGACCGGCAAGGCCGGCGTGCAGCAGGTGGTCGAGGCGACCATGGCGATGGAAAGCACTGTGCGGGTGTCGGTCGCGCTGCGCGACAAGCTGGTCGAAGCCTATCAGGAAGTGATGCGCATGCCGCTGTGATGCGGCTCCGCGCAGCGCCGCAGATATTCCGGGAGCCGCCCTTTGGACACGGTCAGCACATATGAAATCATCCGGCTGACGCTGAACACGGTCCTGTTGGCCTCGGCGCCGGTGCTGGCGGTGGCGCTGATCGTCGGGTTGGCGATTTCCTTTGTGCAGGCGCTGACCCAGATCCAGGAAATGACGCTGACGTTCGTGCCCAAGATCGTGGCGATCTTTCTGGCGCTGGCGCTGACGCTGCCCTTCATCTTCGGAACGCTGACGCGGCTGTCGGACCGGGTGTTCGACATCATCGTCAGCGGCGGATGAGATGGGCGGCGGCGCGCGCATCGCAATGCTGTCGGCGGCGGGGGCGGTGATGGCCGGCGTCGCATGCTGGGGCAGCCTGCCCGCCCGCGCCGAATTCTTCTCAGGGTTCTATCGCTCCTCCGCGCCGGTGGTCCAGCCGGCGCCGGCGGCCGTTGCGCCCGCGCCGCGGGAGCAGACCGGCGCCGATTGCATCGCCGCCATTCTGGACGCCCAAGCGCGCTATGGCATCCCCGACAACCTGCTGCTGGCGATCGGCATTCAGGAGGCCGGGCGGCGCGGCGCCGCCGGGCTGACGGTCTGGCCCTGGACGGTCAACGCCGAAGGCGAGGGCATGTTCTTTCGCACCCGGGCCGAGGCGGTGGCCTGGGTGCGCGCCAAGCAGGCCGGCGGCATGCGGTCGATCGACGTCGGCTGCATGCAGGTCAACCAGCGCTGGCACGGGGCCGAGTTCGCCTCGCTCGATCAGGCCTTCGATCCGATGGTCAACGTGGATTACGCCGCGCGCTACCTGACCGGGCTCTACCGTGAGGCCGGCGACTGGTGGGCGGCGGCCGGGCGCTATCATTCGGCCACCGAGACCTATCAGCAGAATTATCTGACCGCGCTGCGGCGCAATCAGGCGGTGGTCACCGCCGGTCTGGGCGGGCTGATCGCGCAGGCGCGCGGCGCCGGCATCTTCGCGCTGGCCGCCGTCGCCGAGCCCGCCCCGCCGCCGCCCGCGCCGCCGGTCTACTGGAGCGCCGGCCGCGACAGCCAGGCGGGCGAGCGGTTCTCGATCTATTCCAGCTACCCGATCCGCCCGGTGCTGCCGGCCTACAGGATCGCGAATTGAGGGTCCCATGAGCGCAAGGGATGTGAACCTGAGCAAATCCGTCGCCGGTCTCTGGTCGCGCTTCGGCGGCGCCAACCGCGACGTCGGTTTCGCCATCGGCATGGTGCTGATCCTCGGCATGCTGTTCGTGCCGATGCCGCCAATGCTGCTGGATCTCGGGCTGGCGATCTCGCTGTCGCTGGCGGTGCTGATCCTGATGGTGGCGCTGTGGATCCCGACGCCGCTGGAGTTCAACTCCTTCCCGACGCTGCTGCTGGTGGTCACCATGCTGCGGCTGGCGCTCAACGTCTCCTCGACCCGGCTGATCCTGAGCAAGGGGCACGAGGGCTCGGATGCCGCGGGCAAGGTGATCGAGGGGTTCTCGCGCTTTATCGTGGGCGGCGATTTCATCATCGGGATCGTCATTTTCGCCATTCTGATCATCATCAACTTCGTGGTGATCACCAAGGGTTCCACCCGCATCGCCGAGGTGGCGGCGCGGTTCTCGCTGGATGCGATGCCGGGCAAGCAGATGGCGATCGACGCCGATCTGGGCGCCGGGCTGATCAACGAGGAACAGGCCCGCGACCGACGCCGGGTGCTGGAGGAGGAAAGCTCGTTCTTCGGGGCGATGGACGGGGCGTCGAAATTCGTCCGCGGCGACGCGGTGGCCGGGCTGATCATCACCTTGATCAACGTGGTGGGCGGCATCCTGATCGGCGTGGCGAGCCACGGGCTGAGCGTGGCCGAGGCCGCGAGCAATTACACCGTTCTGACCATCGGCGACGGTCTGGTCACCCAGATCCCGGCGCTGGTGGTGTCGCTGGCGGCGGGCCTGCTGGTGACCAAGGGCGGTACCCAGGGCGCCGCCAACGAGGCGGTGCTGCAACAGCTCAGCGGCTTTCCCAAGGCGCTCTACATGGCGGCGGCGCTCTGCTTCATGGTGGGGTTCCTGCCGGGCTTTCCGCTGCTGGTCTTCGCCCTGCTGGCGACCGGGATGGCGGCACTGGGCTATGCGATGCAGACCCAGTTGCTGGAGCGCGAAAAGGCCAAGGCGGCCGAGGCCAAGATCGAAAGCAAGGCCAAGAAGGCCGAGGACCCGATCGCCGAGGCGCTGAAGCTGGACGACCTGCGGCTGGATCTGGGGGCCGCGCTGGTGCCGCTGATCTCCTCCTCCGACGCGGCGCTGCCGGGCAAGGTGAAAAGCCTGCGCAACCTTTTCATCAAGGATTTCGGTTTCGTCATGCCGCCGGTGCGGATCAAGGACGACAGCGCGCTGCCGGCGATGACCTATGCGATCTCGTTGCAGGGGGTGGAGACCGCGCGGGGCGAGGTGCGCCCGGGCTCGATGATGGTGATCGACCCGTCGGGCACCGACACCGAGCTGGTGGGCGAACGCACCCGCGAGCCGACCTTCGGGTTGAACGCGGTCTGGGTCGATCAGAGCCGCGCCTCCGAGGCCGAGATCCGCGGCCTGACCGTGGTCGACCCCGAAAGCGTGATCACCACCCATCTGACCGAGGTGATCAAGGAATACATGCCTGAGCTGCTGACCTATGCCGCCACCCAGGATCTGATCGCCGGGCAGAGCAAGGAATATCAGAAGCTGCTGACCGACATGTCGAACAAGTCGCCCGCGGTGCTGCTGCAACATGTGCTGCAGGCGCTGCTGTCCGAACGTGTGTCGATCCGCAACCTGTCGCGCATCATCGAGGCGGTGGCCGAGGCGGTGGCCAGCACCCAAAACCTGCGCGCCATCGTCGAACATGTGCGCGGCCGGCTGGCCAAGCAGATCTGCCAGTCGCTGGTCGATGCCAAGGGCTATGTGCCGGTGATCGTGCTGGGCCCGGACTGGGAGCGCGAGCTGAACAACGCGGTCTCGCCCGGCGGCGACGGCGACGCCTTTCTGATGTCGCCGGCGCGGGTGCAGGACTTCGTACTGGCGGTGCGCAAGGAGATCCAGAAATTCGCCGCCGGCGATGAATGGCCGGCGCTGCTGGTCACCCCCGACGTGCGCCCCTATGTGCGCCAGATCCTGGAGCGGGTCAGCCCGGTCACCCAGGTGATTTCGCACAACGAGGTGCACCGCAAGGCCTCGCTCAGGACCGTGGCGACGGTCGGCGGCTAGCGGATGGCGCTGCAGGACTACATCGCCGGTCTGATCTTCGGATATTTCGTGGTGGTGGCGCGGATCGGCGGGGCGCTCATGTTCATGCCGGGGTTCGGCGAAACCCAGATCCCGCTGCGCGCCCGGATGGGCTTTGCGCTGGTGCTCTGTGCCGCGCTCTATCCGGCGACGCCGGTGGCCGCACATCTGCCCGACGCGCCGGCGGCGATGGCGCTGCTGCTGGGGATGGAGCTGACCGTCGGGCTGTGGATCGGGCTCTGCGCCCGGGTACTGCTGTCGGCGATGGACTTCGCCGGCTATCAGGTCGGCCAGGTCTCTGGCCTGGCCAATGCCTTCGGGCCGTCGCTGGGCGCCTTCGAGGGGGCGACGCTGGTCGCCACGCTGCTGCTGCTGGGCGCGGTGGCGGCGATCTTCGCCTCGGACACGCATCACATCATCCTGCGCGGGCTGCTCGACAGCTACCGGGTGTTCCCGGTCGGGCTGGTGATGCCCGGCGATCTGGCGCAGCAGATCGTGCGCGCCGGCGGTCACAGCCTCTATATCGGCACCGCGGTGGCGGCGCCCTTCTTCGTGATGGGGGTGATCCTGAACCTCGGGATGGGGCTGGCCAACCGGATGATGCCGCAGCTGCCGGTGTTCTTCGTCGGCGCCTCGATCCTGATCGTGTCGGGGATGCTGATCCTGGCGGTGGCGACACCGGCGATGGTGAACCATTTCCTGGCCGAATTCACTGGCTGGTTCGGCCTGTTCCGGTTTTGATGCGCCATGGCGGACGATCAGGACAAGAGCCAGCAGACCCAGGAGCCGACGGAGAAGAAGCTCCGCGACGCGCGCAAACAGGGCGATGTGCCCAGCTCGCGCGAGACCGGCAATATGATGGTGGTGCTGTCGCTGTTCGGGGTGACGGCGCTGGTGCTGCCCTGGATGGGGCCGCGTCTGGCCGATGCGCTGGCGGCGCTGATCGACGGCGCCGGGCAGGTGGTGGTCGGCGATGGCCGTGCCGGTCTGACGGCGCTGGGGTTGGTGCTGCGCGAGGCGCTGCTGGCGCTGGCGGCAGCGCTGGCGCCGCTGTTCCTGCTGATCCTGGCCGGCGGCGTGTTCGGCGTGCTGATCCAGGGCGAGACCGTGATCGCGGCCGAGCGGATCCGGCCCAAGCTGTCGAAACTGTCGCCGGTGCAGGGTCTGAAGCGGCTGTTTTCGGCCAATACGCTGGTCGAGTTCATCAAGAGCCTGATCAAGGTCTTCGTGGTCGGTGGTCTGGCGATCTGGGTGACCCTGGGCGCGGTGCGCGGCATCTGGGAGGCGCCGGGCTTCGTGCCGGAAAGCCTGCCGGGCTACCTGCTCGAGGCGGCGCGGCGGCTGCTGATCGCGGCGACGGTGTTCCTGGTGCCGGTGGCGGTGGTGGACATCCTGTGGAACCGCTTCGAATGGCGCCGCCGGCAGATGATGACGGTCAAGGAGGTGCGTGACGAGATCAAGGACTCCGAGGGCGATCCGCAGATCAAGGGCCGCCGCGCCGCGATCCGCCGCCGCCGGGCGCAGCAGCGCATCGCCGCTGCGGTGCCCACCGCCAGCGTGATCCTGACCAACCCGACCCATTACGCCGTGGCGCTGAAATATGAACACGGCGTCGACAGCGCGCCGGTCTGCGTCGCCAAGGGCGCGGACCTGATGGCCCGGCGCATCCGCGAGATCGCCTTCGAGCATGAGGTGCCGATCATCGAGAACAAGCCGCTGGCGCGGATGCTCTACGATCAGGTGGAGATCGACCAGATCGTGCCGATGGAGCACTGGCAGGTGGTGGCCGAGATCATCAGCTTCGTGCTGGAGTTCAGGCGCAACCGCGACCGCCGGCCGCCGCCGGGATCGGTGCTGCGCGACAGTCTGGAGTAGCGGTCGGCGCAAGGGGAGGGGGCGCTGCCCCCGCCGCGGCTGCGCCGCGCCTCCCCCGGAGTATTTGGGCGAAGAGAAGAAGGGGCGCTATTTCAGCCGGATGCCGACCAGATCCTGATCGCCCGGCAGCTGCGAGCGTTCCAGGATGATCTTGGATACGGCGCGCGCCCGCACCGGCGCCATCTTGGCCAGGATCGGCGCGGCGGCGCGCGGTTTCATCTGCGCCAGCACCAGGATCGTCACCTCGATATCCAGATCGTCCATGATCCGCGCCGCCTCGGCCGGCTTCATGTTCTCGTAGAAGGAGATCAGCCGGTCCAGATCCTCGGTCTGCGCCGCCTTGACCCGCGCCAGCAGATCCTCGATCGAGGTCTTCAGCTCCAGCAGGGCGGCCTTTTCGATCTCCAGCTTCTCGTGTGCCAGCGTCAGCTCGGACTTGCGGCTTTCCAGATCCTCGCGCTGTGCCGCGATCAGGCTGCGCTCGCGCGCCAGCGATTGCAGCACCTCTTCCGGGGTCTCGCATTGCTGCGGCTGTTTCGCCGGATCGGGGACGCGGGCCGAGGCCACAATGCCGGCCGCCGCCGGCTGCGCGGGCGCGGCCTCGGTGCTGGCGACGGCCTGGATCGGCGCATCGGGCCGGGTCGGGTCGCCCGGGGGGAAGGGCAGCACGGGAAAGGAGATCGCGGCCTTGGCGAAGGCCGTGACCGCGAGACCGCCGAGAAGCAGCTTTCCACCCAGGGCGCGTGCCATGCTCAGGCCCTCGATTCGCTGCGCGAGGTTTCGAAGAAGCGGCGCACCAGATCCTGCTTGTCGCGCACCACCTGGACGCCGGGCAGCCGGCGCTGCGGCGCATGGCGGCGCGAGGCGAAGGCCGGCGCGGCCTCGGTTTCGGCGACCGTTTCGGCCTCGGGCTGCGGCGCTGCCGCGGCCAGGCTGGCATCGAGGTTCTGGCGCAGCGCGGCGACCGAGGATTCCGATTTGTCCACCGCGTCGGAGAAGGCGCGCACCAGCGGCTCGAGCTCTTCGAGCGAGGCCATCAGCTTCTGCACCCGGCGCGAGATCATCACGCCGTAGCCGATGCTGCCGGCGAGCAGGACGATGATCAGGAAGTCAGTGATCGTTGCGGCCATGGGGCGTCTCCTCTTCGGGGGTGAGCGAGTCGGTGATCCGGATCGCGGTGTTGCCGTTGTTGCGTTTGCCGGTCGCGGCGCGGAACATCGGGGTGTCGGCGCAGACCACGGTGGCGCCGTGATCCTCCTCGACCCAGAGGTTCACGATGTCGCCGCTCTTCCAGCCCATGATGTCCTGGATCGACAGCTTCAGCTCGGTCAGCACCGCCTCCAGCTCGACGGTGGCGCGTTCGATCTGACCGGCGAGCTGTTCGCGCCAGGGGCTGGCCTCGTCCGAGGGCTCGCCGAAGTGGATCCGGCTCAGCTTGGGGCGGATCGGTTCCAGCGCGTCGTAGGGCAGGAAGATCTCCAGCGTGCCGGCATGGCCGGCCAGCACCACCGACAGCTGCAGCCGCACGCAGAGATTGGCGGGCTGGGTCACGGCGGCGGAATCGGGATCGGTCTCGACCCGCTCCAGCTCCAGCTCCACCTCGCCCACCAGAGCGAAATTGCTTTGCAGCTCGTGCATCACCAGCGACGCCAGCCGCTTGCCGAAGCCGCGTTCGATGGCGGTAAAGCCGGTGGGCGCCTGCGGCGCCTCGCCCCGGGCCGAGCCGCCCAGCATCAGCTCCAGCGCGGTCAGCACCAGCGTGGCGTCCATCGCCAGCAGGATCTGCCCGTCCAGGATCGTCGAGGAGCAGACCGCCAGCAGCACCGGCTCGGGCAGCGCGTCGGTGGCCTGGGCCATCGGCACGTAGTCGAGCTGATTGAGCGAAGCCTCGCAGATCGTCCCGGTCAGCTCGGGCAGGGCCACCGCGATCGAATCCGCCAGCCGCTCGCCGATGATATCGAGCATCGGCAGCCGCTCGAAGCTGAAGTCGGACATCCGGATGATTTCGTCGATCAGGGTGCCGTTGCGGGCCTCGGCGTCGTCCTGGGACATGGGTTTGTTCATTCCGGGCCCCTATTGCACGACCAGATCGCTGATCAGGATTTCCTGCGGCAGGTCGCTGCCGGCGGCGGCGCGGGCGCGCTTCAGCAGCTCGGCCTTGACGTTCAGCACCCCGGCCATGCCGCGCACATCGGTCTCGTTCAGGCTGCGGGCGTAGCCGGTGAAGAGATCGCGCATGAACGGCTGGCGCGCGCGCATCAGCTCGGCGGCACCGGGATCGGGGCGATAGACCAGCACCAGCGTCAGCTTGAGGAACGCCTTGATCGGTGTGCCGCGGGCGTCGAAGCTGTTGATATTGGTGACGATCTCTTCGAACTCCAGGATGCCTTCGACACCGACGGCGGCGGTCTCCGTCGCGCCGTGGCTGCCAGCCTCTTCGGTCGCGGCCTCGCCTTGCGGTGCGGCCGCGGCGGCCTGCGCATCGGCGGTTTCCTCGGCGACATAGGCGGGTTCATAGGCGGCCGCGTCCTGCTTGAAGGCGATCCGCGCCAGCACGAAGCCGCCGCCCAGCGAGGCGACGGCCAGCAGCGCCGCCGCCATCAGCAGCGTGCGGGCCGAACGGGCCTTGTTGGCCGATGCCGCGGGGGTGGCGCTGTCGGAGCTGGGTTTCTTGGTTGCGGGGCGTGCCATGATCAGAGTCGCTGTGTTTCCATGGACATATTCCCGTTTTTTTCTTTTTAATGCAAGTATAGACATCTCTGTTTACTTGATTGCCAAAAATAGAATATTCTGGGTTAAGAACAGACAAAGACACCCGGCGAGGATTGGCGTGCAGGACCTGATCAACAATCTCAAGGCGCTGGGTCGGCGACGCCTGATGGTCCTGGGCGGGGTGTCGCTGGGCATCGTTCTGGCCCTGCTGCTGGGGATCTCGGCGGTGTCGAGCCGGGATTTCGCGCCGCTCTACACCAGCCTGTCGATGTCGGCCGCGACCTCGATCGAGACGACGCTGACCAGCGCCGGGTTCGAGGCGCGGATGTCCGAGGATAATTCCAGCGTCCTGGTCCCGCGGAACGATCTGGCGCGGGCGCGGATGGTGCTGGCCGAAAGCGGCCTGCCGATCGAGGGCGATCCGGGCTGGGAGCTGTTCGACGAGAGCAGCGGTCTGGCGATGAACTCTTTCATGCAGAAGGTGAACCGGCTGCGCGCCATGGAGGCGAGTTGGCCCGCTCGATCCAGACCATGGACGGGGTGCAGAGCGCGCGGGTGCATCTGGTGCTGCCCGAGCGCGAGGCGTTCTCGCGCGAGAAGCCGGAGCCGCGCGCCTCGATCATCGTGCGGCCGCTGCCGGGGCGGACCATCGCGCGCAAGCAGGCCGAGTCGATCCGCAATCTGGTCGCCTCCTCGGTGGCCGAGCTGGAGCTGGGCCGGGTCACCGTGCTGTCGGCCAGCGGCGAGACCATCCTGGCCGAAAGTGTCGGCGGTGACGGTCAGGCGACGCTGCAATCGGCCAAGGCGGGGATCGAGGATCGGCTGGCCCAGCAGATCCAGAGCATCCTGACCGCGCGGGTCGGCGCCGGCAACGCACGGGTGAAGGTCAACGTCGACCTGTCCGCCGCGCGCGAGGTGATCGTCGAGCAGACCTATAACCCCGACCAGCAGGTGATCCGCTCGACCGAGAGCCGGGCGGAGCAGCGCGCCGGCACCGATGGCGGCGGCAATGTCGGGGTCGAGAACAACATTCCCGCCGCGCTGGCCGAGCCCGGCAACGGCAGCAGCACCAATCAGTCGAAAAGCGGCGAGTCGGTGCAATACGAGATCGGCAACACCCGCCGCGAGGTGGTGCGCGAGGCCGGCGAGGTGCGCCGGGTGTCGGTCGCGGTGCTGGTCAACGGCATCTACACGGTCGACGGCTCGGACGTGACCTATTCCGAGCGCAGCGCGCAGGAGCTGGAGCGGCTGGCCGAACTGGTCAAGACGGCGGTGGGCTACGATGCCGTGCGCGGCGACAGCGTGTCGGTCGACAGCCTGCGGTTCATGGACTACTCGATGGAGGTGGGCGACCCGGTCAAGCGCACGCTGGGCCAGCAGATCGGCGACAATATCGTGCCGATCCTGCGCGGGTTGCTGGGGCTGATCATCGTGGCGCTGGTGATGATCCTGGGTGTGCGCCCGGTGCTGCGCCAGCTGAATCCGAAACCCACGCCGGAGCTGCCCGGGGCCGAGGCCGCCGCGCTTGCCGCGTTTGCCGGGCCTGGCGAGGGCGCCGAGGCCGGCGTGCCCGCGCTGGCCGGCAAGGCCGAGCCGCCGTTGCTGGATGGCGCCTATGACGGGGCGCCGGGGCGGACCAGCGTCTTCGACCCCGAGCACGACGACGGCCCGCATGAGTATATCGAGGCGCTGGGGGTGCGCGGCAGCCTGATCAAGGCGCGGGTCGAGGCGATCCAGACCCTGGCCGAGGAGAAGCCGGAAGAGGTGCTGCGCGTGCTGCGGTCCTGGCTGGTGGCCGAGGCTGACGCGTGATGAACCTGTTCCTGCGCGATTTCGATGCCGAGGATGCGCAACGGGACGCGCCGCCGGTCGCAGCCGTCGCGCCGCGCCCCGAGCCGCCGCGCAGCTTCTCGGCCGAGGAGGTCGGGCGCCTGCTGGCCGAGGCGCGCGAGACCGCGTTCGCCCGGGGCCGCGACGAGGGGGCGGCGGCCGCGCGGGTCGAGGCCGAAACCGCGCTGTCGGCCCGGATCGCCGCCGCGCTGGAGGCGCTACAGGGCCGGTTCGACGATCTGCTGGGCCAGGACGAGGTCCGCCGGGGTGAGCTGGAGCGCGACGTGCTGGATCTGCTCGCCGATGCCGGCGCGCGCATCGCGCCCGAGTTCCTGGCCGCCTATTCCGCCGATCTGGCGCTGGCACGCATCCGCGACGGTCTGCGCATGGCCTCGGGCAGTTCACGGCTGAGCATCCGCCTGTCGCCGGGCATCGCCGCGGCGATCGGCGCCGAGGTCGCCGCGCTGGGGCAGGGCCGTGGCGCCGGCGCGCCGCCCGAGGTGATCGCCGATCCGGCGCTGGCGGATGGCGAGGCGCGGCTCGACTGGGACCACGGCGGCATGAGCTACAGCCTGGATCAGGTCTGCGCCGCGCTCCTCGAGGCGCTGCGCGAGGCGGCGGCGAAACTGAAGGACGATCAGGAGAAGGTCGGATAGATGTCGGAAACCGAAACCCAGGGCCTGCCCGAACCGGAAGCGGCCGTCGCGGCCCAGTCCCCCGAGGCCGAGGCGAAACCCACGCTCAAGGATATGGCGGCGGGCGGGCGCAATATCGACGCCCTGCTGAACGTCCGGCTGGATGTGCGCGTCGTGCTGGGCCGCAGCCGGATGCCGATTTCCGAGCTGCTGGAACTGTCCAAGGGCTCGGTGATCGAGCTTGACCGCAAGGTCGGCGATCCGGTCGACATCATGATCAACGACCGCATGGTCGCGCGCGGCGATCTGGTCAAGGTGGACGGCGACCGCATCGGCGTCGCGCTGCGTGAAATCGTCAAAGATTTCATCACCGAAGCCTGAGGCCTGGAGCGATGCGCCGCCCCCTATCCGCCGCCGTCCTCTGCGGCGCCCTGGCCGCGCTGGGTCTGCTGGCGGCGGCGGGCGGGGCCAGGGCGCAGGAAACCGATCTGGGCGGGCTGATCCGCGATCTGTCCTCCACGCTCGGCGGCGGCACCCCTGGCAGCAACGAGGGCGCCAGCTTTTCCGGCCGGCTGATCCAGATCTTCGCCCTGATGACGGTGCTCAGCATCGCGCCGGGGCTGCTGGTGGTGACCACCAGCTTTACCCGCTTCGTCATCGTCTTTTCCATGCTGCGTTCGGCGCTGGGGCTGAACCAGACGCCGCCCAACATGGTGCTGAACGCGATGGCGCTGTTCATGACCTTCTTCGTGATGCAGCCGGTGCTGGACGATGCCTGGACCGGGGGGCTGCGGCCGCTGATGCAGAACGCGATCACCGAGGAACAGGCGGTAGTGAATATCGCCGAGCCGTTCCGCGCCTTCATGTTCGCCAATACCCGCGACAAGGACATCGCGCTGTTCCGCGAC
The DNA here is from genome assembly GCA_050177915.1 of Pseudodonghicola sp. Taxonomy (GTDB): domain Bacteria; phylum Pseudomonadota; class Alphaproteobacteria; order Rhodobacterales; family Rhodobacteraceae; genus Pseudodonghicola. Next base: position 14,350 of record JBFXGQ010000030.1, read on the forward strand.
ATCGCCGGCGAGGAGAACCCCGAGGTGGCGCCCCAGACCGCCGAGGCGGTCAGCTGGCGGGTGCTGGTGCCGGCCTTCATGATCTCGGAGCTGCGCCGCGCCTTCACCATCGGTTTCCTGCTCTATCTGCCGTTCATCGCCATCGACCTGATCGTCGCCTCGGTGCTGATGAGCGCCGGCATGATGATGCTGCCGCCGGTGATCGTGTCGCTGCCCTTCAAGGTTATTTTCTTTGTTTTGATCGACGGCTGGTACATGCTGGCCGGGTCGCTGATGCAGTCCTATTCGGCTGTCGCAGGGGGCGGCTAGGGAGGGCGTTCAGGCCGCCTGAAGGGGCGGTTTGAAAAATTAAATCCGGAACAACCGTTGGTAATCCTTGCGTACCATGAATAGTGGACGCTATTTTGTACATGACCAGTAAACCCCATTGGGCCCGCGTCGGGCATGTGCCGATGAATCACTTCACCCCCCTGCGCAAGCACAGATCCCTGAGCGGCGCCGAGAAATCGGCGATCCTGTTCCTGTGCCTGGGCGAAGAGCGCGGCGGCACGCTGATGCAGCAGCTGGACGTGCGGGAAATCCGCAAGATCACCCGGGCGATCTCGGCCATGGGCGAGGTGCCGGCCGAGGTGGTCGAGGAGGTCATGCGCGAGTTCGGCGAGAAGATGTCCAGCTATGGCGGCATCACCGGCTCGGTCGAGGCGGCGCGCGGGCTGCTCAAGGGGTTCCTGCCCGAGGATCGGGTGGCCGAGATCCTGGACGAGATCGAGGGCAGCGCCACCGGCGATCTCTGGGGCGATCTGTCCGAGCTGGACGAGAAGATCCTGGCCGACTTCCTGCGCAAGGAACACAATCAGACCGTCGCGGTGATCCTGTCGCGGATCCGGGCCGGCGCCGCGGCCAAGGTGCTGCCGCTGCTGGGGCAGGAGCGCGCCGTCGATCTGATCGAGCGCATGGTGGCGATGGAGGAGCTGCCCTCGGAGGCGCTGCGCAGCATCGAGGAAAGCCTGCGCCGCGAGGTTCTGGCCAAGGCCGGCCGCAATGCCGAGGCGGAGACAGAGAAGCAGCTGGTGATGGTGTTCAACAAGCTCGATTCCAAGGTCTTCGAAGGCCTCTCGCGCGAGCTGGAGAAGAAGATCCCGGAGAAGTTCCGCACCATCAAGCAGAAGATGTTCGTGTTCGACGACCTGATCGACCTGAAGCCCAACGCGCTGGCGAAGGTCATGCGCGAGGTGGCCGGCAAGACCCTGCCGCTGGCGCTGCGCGGCGCCGAGAAGGAGCTGCGCGATCACTTCCTCGCCTCGCTGCCGGCGCGGTCGCGCGACATGCTGGAAGAGGAAATGCGCGCCAGGGGGCCGGTGCGCACCCGCGAGGTGAAGCAGGCGCAATCCGAGCTGGTCGAGGCGGCGATCCGTCTGGCCGCCGATGACGAGATCGAGCTGCCGACCGGCGAAGACGAGGACATGATCGACTGAGGCGGCAGGCCGCGGTCAGGACCTCGGGCCCGCCCGGGCCTCAGCGATAGAGCGAATAGTTCGAGAACGACACCCCGACGAGATCCATGGTGATCTCGACGATGCTGGAGTTCAGCGAGGACGTGCTTTGCAGGATCGTCAGCGCGGCGCTGTTGACCTTGGTGGTCTGCGGGTTCTCGACATCGGCGATCGCCAGATAGCGGGTGATCATCCTTTGCTGCTCCTCCGGGTCGGAGAGCTTTTCCAGATCGTAGGATTTGGCCAGCAGCTGCGCCTGCTTGTCGACGTCGATCGCCGCCATCTCCTCGGGCAGGCCCAGGGCGGTCAGGAAGAAGCTGGTCAGGTCCTCGTTCTTCAGCACCTTGTACCAGCTGTCGAGCTCGCCGACCTTCGAGCGGAATTCCAGAACGGCGCCGACGTTCTCGTTCTCTTCGGTATAGCTGTTGGTCAGGGTCTGTTCGTAATACCGGCTGACGATGCTTTCCTGCCAGTCGGTGTCGCTCAGGTCCGGGATCACCGCCTCGCCGCCCGCCGCGGTGAAGCCCATGGCCTCGTTCAGCTCGTTGAAACGGTCGTCGGTCAGCTTGTTGACCAGGGACTTCTTGTCGTCGGGGTCGCTCTCAAGGATCTTGCGGATCATCGCCTTGCCGAAGATCTGATCCTCGAGGTCGAAGGCCTTCATGACGAAGCTGTAGACCTCGTAATCCTGCACCAGCTCCTCGGGCGAGGTGATCTGGCCGATACGTTCGCGGAAGGTCTCGACGGCGCGCTGGTGCTGGCCGGAGCTGGCCAGCGTCTCGATCTGGCGGTCATGGGTGCTGTCGATCAGCTTCAGCGCCAGCTGGCTGCCCAGCCCGGAAATGCTCAGTACCATGACGCGCGCTCCTCTCGGTTATTCCGCCGCCTGGGCGGCGGTGCCGTGGCCGGCCAGCAGGTTCAGCAATTCGTCCTCATAGCGCATGACTTCGCGCAGGGCCCGCATCGCCTTGTAGTGATTGCCGGCCGAGACATGGTTCGCCGCCTCGAAGATATGGCCGCCGATCTGCTGGTTGAAGATCGGCACCAGCTCGGCCAGGTTCTTCTGGATGATCGGTCGCAGATCGTCGCGGATCTCGGGCCGCAGCAGCGCCGACTGAATGAAGAAATAGACCTTCTTCACCGGCGTCGCGGCCTCCTCCTCGTCCAGCAGGTCGACGCCGCGCACCACGTCGGCGTAATTCTCGATGGTCAGTGTCTGGCGTCGGTCGGCATTTCGGATCACGCAGCCGTTGATCACGATCTTCTCGTTCGGTTTCAGCGTCAGTCGCAGTGCCACCGCCTACTCCATTACCTGCAGCGTGTTGCGATCCAGTCCGCGGATGATCGTCTTGTTGATCTCGACCAGCGGGCGCACCTTGTTTTTCCCCTGCAGCACGCCGCGCGTATGGGTGTCGACCCAGACCGAAAGCGAGATCATCGCGGCCCGCAATTCCGGCGGGAGCTGGTTGCCCGGCTGCGCCAGATCGGTCCGGAACGCCATCCAGACCCGCTGGTTCTGCCACAGCGCATCGCGCAACC
>JBFXGQ010000031.1:0-16657 GCA_050177915.1 Pseudodonghicola sp.
CATCACCGGCGAGAACTGGAACCGCTACATCTTCCGCACCGGGCGCAACTCGTCCCAGGACGCGGTGTCGAACGCCATCGCGCTGGCCGGCGACAACGTCCATATCGCCACCCTGGCGCAGGACTAAGCCTTTGGCCGTGACGGCATCGCTGCCTTCAAGGAGGCACTGGAGAGCGTCGGCAGCAAGGTGGATTACGAGGAATACGTGCCCACCGACACCACCGATTTCACCGCCGCCGCCGAACGGATCTTCAACGCGATGAAGGATCTCGACGGCGAGAAGAAGCTGTTCATCATCTGGGCCGGCGGCGGCAACCCGATGAGCAAGATCAACGCCATGGACCCGGGCCGCTTCGGCATCGAGATCGCCACCGGCGGCAACATCCTGGCGGCGATGAAGGCCTACAAGGACTTCCCCGGCATGGAAGGCGCCACCTATTACTACTACGGCATCCCGCAGAACCCGGTGAACGACTGGCTGGTCAAGGAGCATGAGGCGCGCTTCGGCACGCCGCCCGACTTCTTCACCGCCGGCGGCATGGCGGCCGGCATCGCCGTGGTCGAGGCGATCAAGAAGGCGGGCTCGACCGAGACCGAGGATCTGATCAAGGCGATGGAAGGCATGGAGTGGGAGACCCCCAAGGGCAAGATGGTATTCCGCCCGGAAGACCATCAGGCGCTGCAATCCATGTATCACTTCAAGATCAAGGTCGATCCCAACGTGGAATGGGCGATCCCGGAGCTGGTGCGTGAGCTGAGCATCGAGGATCTGCCGATCCCGGTGCGTAACAAGTAACTCCGGGGTAGGATGGCGGGGGCGGGTCGGCCAGCCGGCCCGTCCCCGCCTGACATTCCACCCCCTGACGCCGTTCCCCGCCCGCGCCCCTCGCGGGTCCGAGAAGGACCGAGCATTGTGACAGACCCTATCCTCAGAACCCAGGACCTGACGGTGCGCTTCGGCGGCCATGTGGCGGTGGACGCGGTGAGCTGTGCCTTTCAGGCCGGCCAGCTGACCGCCATCGTCGGCCCCAACGGCGCCGGCAAGACCACCTATTTCAACCTGATCTCGGGCCAGATCCCGGCGACCGCGGGCAAGGTGTTCCTGCGCGGGCGCGATATCTCGGGCCTGGGCGTGTCGCAGCGGACCAAGGCGGGGATCGGCCGGGCGTTCCAGCTGACCAACCTGTTCCCCGACCTGACCGTGCTGGAGAACGTCCGCCTGGTGGTGCAGTCGCAGTCCGGCAAGGGCTTCAACCTGTGGTCGATGGCCAGCAAGCACGCCGAGATGGTCGCGGCGGCCGAGGCGATCCTCAGCCGCGTGCGGCTGATCGAGCAGCGCGATCAGGTGGTGTCGGAGCTCAGCCACGGCAACCAGCGCAAGCTGGAGGTGGCGCTGCTGATCGCGCTGGATCCGGCGGTCTACATGTTCGACGAACCCACCGCCGGGATGAGCGTCGACGAGGCGCCGGTGGTGCTGGATCTGATCGCCGAGCTGAAATCCCAGACCGACCGCACCATCCTGCTGGTCGAACACAAGATGGACGTGATCCGCACGCTGGCCGACCGCATCATCGTGCTGCACAACGGCGCGCTGGCCGCCGACGGGGCGCCGGCCGAGGTGATGGCCTCGGACGTGGTGCAGGAGGCCTATATGGGCAAGGAACTGGAAGATGTCTGAGCCGATCCTCAAGCTGGAGGGCGTCTATACCAACATCGCCCAGTACCATATCCTGCAGGGGGTCGAACTGGAGGTGCCGCGCGGCGCCGTCACCATGCTGCTGGGCCGCAACGGGGTCGGCAAGACCACCACGCTGCGCACGATCATCGGCCACTGGCGCGCCCACAAGGGCCGCATCCTGTTCGATGGCGAGGATATCACCGCGCTGCCGACCCCGGCGATCGCGCGCGCCGGCGTGGGCTTCGTGCCCGAGGACATGGGCATCTTCTCCGACCTGACGGTGGAGGAGAACATGGTGCTCGCCGCCGTCTCGGGCCCCATCGACAGCGCCCGGCTGGACTGGATCTTTGCCGCCTTCCCGCCGCTCAAGACCTTCTGGAAGTCCGAGGCGGGCAACCTGTCGGGCGGGCAGAAGCAGATGCTGTCGATCGCGCGGGCGATGGTGGAGGAGCGCAAGCTCTATCTGATCGACGAGCCCACCAAGGGGCTGGCGCCCGCCATCGTGTCGACCATGGCCCGCGCGCTGAAGGAGCTGAAGGCGCAGGGCGCCTCGATCCTGCTGGTGGAACAGAACTTCGCCGTCGCCCGCGCGCTGGGGGATACCGCCAATGTGATGGACGACGGCCGGATGATCTGGTCCGGCGCCATGGCGGAGCTGAGCGGCGATGCGGCCCTGCAGGAACGGCTGATGGGGCTGAGCCTGGATGCCCATCACTGAGGCGGGGCGGCCGATGTCGGATTTGAGTATTTGGAGCGAGAAGAAGCAGCAGGGCGGCGCACGCGGCCCCGGGCTTTCGGCAAGGGAAGAGGCGCAGGAGATGACGATCATGCGGGAGGGACGGCGATGACGACGGCCCCGAAACACGCACCGAAGATGGCCGAGCTGAGCCTGGGCCAGCGGCTGGCGCCCTGGATGCCGCTGCTGCTGGTGCCGCTGCTGGTGCTGCTGGGCGCGGTGGCGATCCCCGAAACCTCGAGCTGGCTGACCCTGACGGTGTCGGGGCTGGCGATGGGGATGATGATCTTCATCATGGCCTCGGGGCTGACGCTGGTCTTCGGGCTGATGGATGTGATCAACTTCGGCCATGGCGCCTTCGTCTCGATCGGCGCCTTCGTCGGCGTCTCGGTGCTGCTGCTGCTCGGCCAGATGACCGGGGCGCCCAGCCTCGGGCTGAACCTGATCGCGCTGATGCTGGCGGTGGTGGGCGCCATGGCCGCCACCGGCGCGGTCGGCTGGGCCTTCGAGAAGGTGATCGTGATGCCGGTCTACGGCCATCACCTGAAACAGATCCTGGTCACCATGGGCGGGCTGATCGTGGTCGAACAGCTGATCGTCGTGCTCTGGGGACCGGAGGAGATCTATATCGCCCGGCCCGAAAGCCTGAAGGGCGCGATCACCTTCGCCGGCGCCGCGCTGGAGAAATACCGGCTGGTCGCGGTGGTGGTCGGGCTGATCGTCTTCGCCGCCATGCGCTTCGTGCTCAGACGCACCAAGATCGGGCTGATCGTGCGCGCCGGCGTGCAGAACGGCGAGATGGTGCAGGCGCTGGGATACCGGCTGCGGCGGGTCTTCGTCGGCGTCTTCATCGCCGGCTCGGCGCTGGCGGGGCTGGGCGGCGTGATGTGGGGTCTCTATCAGGAGGTGATCACCGCGCAGATGGGCAACGAGGCGATGATCCTGATCTTCATCGTGGTGATCATCGGCGGCCTCGGCTCGGTCGAGGGGTGTTTCATCGGCGCGCTGCTGGTGGGGCTGTTGCAGAACTATGTCGCCTATATCGAGCCGAAGGCGGCGCTGATCTCCAATATCGCGCTGATGGTGGCGGTGCTGATGTGGCGCCCGATGGGCATGATCCCGGTGGTGAAGGCGAAATGACCATGTTCCGATCCCTCCTTTCCGGCGACCTGCCGCGCAGCCGGGTGCTGGCGATCCTCCTGGTCGTCATCTTCGCGGGCCTCGCGCTGGCGCCCTTCCTGTTCCCCGGCGTGCGCACCGTCGACACCGCCGCGCGCATCTGCGTCTTCATCGTGCTGGTGGCGAGCTACGATCTGCTGCTGGGCTATGGCGGCATCGTGAGCTTCGCCCACACCATGTTCTTCGGAATCGGTGCCTATGGCGTGGCGCTGGCACTGAGCCATGGCGGCCGCGGCTTCGGCGCGATCCTGCTGGGCGCCAGTGCCGGCGCCGTCGTGGCGGCGCTGCTGGCGCTGCTGATCGGCCTGTTCTCGCTGCGGGTGCGGGCGATCTTCTTTGCCATGATCACCCTTGCCGTCGCCTCGGCCGTCGCGGTGCTGGTCAGCCAGCTGTCGGGGCTGACCGGGGGCGAGGACGGGCTGACCTTCAAGCTGCCGCGCGAACTGGGGCCGGCGTTCAAGTTCGGGGACGAGTTGTTCGGGGTCAAGCTGAACGGCAAGCTGCTGGCCTATTACTTCGTCTTCGCCGGCGCGCTGGTGCTGTTCCTGCTGCTCCTGCGGGTGGTGAACTCTCCCTTCGGGCGGGTGTTGCAGGCGATCCGCGAAAACGACTTCCGCGCCGAGGCGATCGGCTATCGCGTGGTCTATTACCGGGTGGCGGCGACCTGCCTGTCGGCGGCGGCGGCGGCGCTGGCCGGATCGCTCTATGCCGTCTGGCTGCGCTATGTCGGCCCCGAGACCACCCTGTCGATGGAGCTGATGATCGACATCCTGCTGATGGTGGTGATCGGCGGCATGGGCACGATGTACGGCGCGGTGATCGGCGCCACGCTGTTCGTGATCGCGCAGAACTATCTGCAGACGCTGATGGGCGCGGCCTCGGGTCTGGTCGAGGGGCTGCCGGTGCTGCCGCAACTGCTGAGCGCCGACCGCTGGCTGCTGTGGCTGGGCGTGCTGTTCATCCTCAGCGTCTATTTCTTCCCGACCGGGGTGGTCGGGCGGCTGCGCGGCGGCCGCTGAGCCCTAGGCCTTGAGCTGCCGCGCGGCGCTGCTGTAGCCGCCGGCGGCGCCGTCGATGAAATGCATGTGGTCGTCGGCGGTGACCGAGGGGACGAAGCAGGTGATCAGCGCCTCCTGCTGGTCGAACAGCCCGTAGCGGATCAGACCGGCCTGTTCCCCCGTGCGCAGCACATCCTCGATGCGGGTGCGGGTGGCGGCGTCGCAATCGAGCGTCATCTTCAGCCCATCGTCGAACTTGCGGAAATCGGCGTTGGCGCCGACCTGCGCGGCATAGCGGGCCGGATCGAAGCCGCCCAGCCGCAGCCCGGTCCGCAGCAGCAGCCAGGCCAGCAGATGCTGGGCGAGCAGCGCCAGCTTGCGGCGCAGCAGGCTGCCCGCGCCATGGCTGGCATGCGCCTCGAGCGCCAGCCCGGCGGGCGGCCAGCGCACGCCGGGCCCGCGCACCGGCACCGGGTGACCGCCGTCCGACAGCGTCGCCGCAATCTCGATCACCTGTGCGGCGACATCGCGGAAGCCGGCGGGATCGGCGCCGGCCACCGGCTGCACCACCAGCGACAGGATCAGCCCGTTGCGGGCGCGCAGGTTCGACCAGCGGCAGGACAGGCCGGTCAGATCGGGGCGGCTGCCGGGGGCGGCGGCGGCCACGGCGAAATCGCCGGCCTTCATCCGCGCCTCGGCCCAGGCCAGGCCACCGCCGGCGAACATGGCGTAATCGACCCCGCAGGACGGCGCGAAACGGGCCACGCGCAGGTCGCGGCCGCCGGCGCGGATCTCGGCCACCGGGACCAGGGCAGCGCGCAGGGCGATGTCAAACTCCTCCTCGGCCCAGCGCCGCAGGCTGGCCAGGACCGTCCGCGCCAGCTCCGCGTCGGAGGCCGCCACCGCGAAGGAGGCGCCGTCGCCGCCGAAGACGAAGGGAAAGGCCCGCCCGCCCAGCGCGTTGGACATCGCCGCGATCACCGCCGCGCCGATCATGTTGACAGTCTTGTAACGGCCGCAGGCGATCTCGGCAGTCGAATCGACGATATCGGCGCAGCCCAGCAGCCAGTCGTCGGGCAGCGGCGTAAAGCCGTCGCCCACCGCCAGCGCGGCGAAATCCGTCTGCGGCGCGATGCGCCCGTAGAACCCGCTGTCCGTTGCCGCCATCGCCGCATCCCCTTCTCCGCTCTCCAGCAAGGTAAGACCCTCCGCCACGGAAACCACCCCCCGGCCTTGCCCTGCCCCGCCGAACGTGCGACCCAGCGCCGTCCGGACGAGTGAGCAGGGGAGGGCTAGCGCGTGACGGGATTGATTTGGCTGGGCTTGGCCTATGTTCTGAGCCAGTTCTTCCGCTCCTTTCTGGCGGTGCTGAGCGAGGTGCTGAGCCGCGATATCGGCACTGACGCGCAGCAGCTCGCCCAGGCCTCGGCCATGTGGTTTTTGTCCTTTGCCATCATGCAGTTGCCGGTCGGCTGGGCGCTCGACCGGATCGGGCCGCGGCGCACCGCCTCCAGCCTGCTGCTGATCGGCGGCGCCGGCGGCGCCACGCTCTTCGCGCTGGCGCAGGGGCCGGGGCAGCTGAGCGCCGCGATGTTCCTGATCGGCATCGGCTGCTCGCCGGTGCTGATGGGCTCGTATTTCATCTTCGCCCGCGAATATCCGCCGGCACGCTTCGCCACGCTGGCGGCGCTGATGCTGGCGATGGGGTCGGTGGGCAATCTGGCCGCCTCCTACCCCACCGCACTGGCGGCCGAGGTGATCGGCTGGCGCGCGACGCTGGCGGCCCTGGCGGCGATCGCGGCCCTGGCGGCGATCGGCATCTTCGTCACCGTCCGCGACCCGGAGCGGCACCAGACCGATCAGAAGGGTTCGGCCCTCGATCTGCTGAAGATGCCGGTGATGTGGCTGATTCTGCCGATGATGATGGTCAGCTACGCCCCCTCGGGCACCATCCGCGGGCTGTGGATCGGCCCCTATCTGGCCGATGTCTTCGCGCTGAGCACGGCGCAGATCGGTCAGGCGACGCTGGCGATGGGGGTGGCGATGATCGCCGGCACGCTGTGCTATGGCCCGCTCGACCGGATCCTGGGCACCCGCAAATGGCTGGTGGCGGGCGGCGGTGTCGGCACCGTACTGGCGCTGGGGGCGATGATTCTGTGGATCGACACCAGCGCGGTGCTGGCGGTGGCGCTGATGGCCGCCATCGGCTTTCTGGGCGGCTATTTCCCGGTCATCATCGCCCATGGCCGCGCCTTCTTCCCGGCCCATCTGGTGGGGCGCGGGGTGACGCTGATGAACCTCTTCGGCATCGGCGGCGTGGGGCTCATGCAATTCGCGACCGGCCGCCTGCACGGCGCCCTGTCGGGTGCCGCCCCCGCCCTGCCCGCCACCGCCCCCTATGTGGCGATCTTCGCGTTCCTGGCGATCATCACCGTGATCGGCACGCTGCTGTATTTCTTCAGCCGCGACAGTTTTGACTGAGTCCCCTTTTTTCTTGGCTGCAATACCTATATGAGACCGCGAGCCGACCGCACGGCCGGCCGAAACGCAAGAGAGGACATTATGGGTTATCGCGTCGTCGTCGCGGGTGCCACGGGTAACGTGGGCCGCGAAATGCTGAACATCCTGGCCGAGCGCCAGTTCCCGGTGGATGAGATTGCTGCTCTGGCCAGCCGCAAGTCTCTCGGCACTGAGGTGAGCTTCGGCGACAAGACTATCAAGACCCAGGATCTGGACACTTTCGATTTCACCGGCTGGGACATGGCGCTGTTCGCCATCGGCTCGGACGCGACCAAGAAATACGCGCCGCTGGCCGCCAAGGCGGGTTGCGTGGTGATCGACAACAGCTCGCTCTACCGCTACGATCCGGAAGTTCCGCTGATCGTGCCTGAGGTGAACCCCCAGGACGTGCACGGCTATTCCAAGAAGAACATCATCGCCAACCCCAACTGCTCGACCGCGCAGATGGTGGTGGCACTGAAGCCGCTGCACGACCGCGCCAAGATCAAGCGCGTCGTCGTCTCGACCTATCAATCGGTGTCGGGCGCCGGCAAGGAGGGCATGGACGAGCTCTGGGATCAGACCAAGGCCGTCTACAACCCGACCGCCGATATCGCGCCGAAGAAATTCACCAAGCAGATCGCCTTCAACGTGATTCCCCATATCGACGTCTTCATGGAAGACGGCTCGACCAAGGAAGAATGGAAGATGGTCGCCGAGACCAAGAAGATCGTCGATCCGGCGATCAAGGTCACCGCGACCTGCGTCCGCGTGCCGGTCTTCGTCGGCCACTCCGAGGCGATCAACATCGAGTTCGAGGAGTTCCTCGACGAGGATGAGGCGCGCGACATCCTGCGCGAGGCGCCCGGCGTCATGGTGATCGACAAGCGCGAGAACGGCGGCTACGTGACCCCGGTGGAATGCGTCGGCGATTTCGCCACCTTCATCAGCCGGATCCGTCAGGACAGCACCATCGACAACGGCATCAACCCGTGGTGTGTCAGCGACAACCTGCGCAAGGGCGCGGCGCTGAACGCGGTGCAGATCGCCGAGCTGCTGGGCCGCGAGGTCCTGAAGAAGGGTTGATTTCGGCCCCTTGCTGACCTCTTCTGGGGGCGTCCGGTCGGGCGCCCCTTTTCTGTTGCGCCCCCAGACCGGGCCTGGATTTCTAGAGGTGTTTCGATGCGCGCATTGCTCTGTCTGGCGGCCTGCCTGCCCACCGTCTGCCTGGCGGATGATTTCGTCCTGAACGCCCCGGTCACCGACGTCACGCTCTACCCCTATGGTGCCACGGTCGAACGTCGGGTGCCGTTCACCCTCCCCGCCGGCACCCACCGGCTGATCCTGCGCAGCGCCGAGCCCGACATGGACCCGACCCGGCTGCGGCTCTCGGTCGAGGGGGCGGCGCTGCAGGCGGTCTCCGCGCGCACCGAAAATCTGGCGCCGCGCGCGCCGCAGGAAAGCCCCGCCCAGACCGCCGCCAAGGCCGAGGTCGCGCGGATCGGGGCCGAGATCGCGGCGACGCAGGACAAGCGCGCCACCGAACAGGACCGGGCCGAGGCCGCCCGCGCCCAGATCGCCTTTCTGGCCGGGCTGAGCTCGGCCGACGGGATCGCGGCGCAGGGGGTGGCGGTGCTGCGCGACATGTCCCGCATGATCGGCGAGGAGACGCTGGCCGCCCGCGCGGCCGCGCAGCAGGCCGAGATCGCCACCCGTGCCTTCGACGAACCGCTCAAGGATCTGCAGCAGAAGCTGGAGCGGGCGCAGCAGGCGCTCGCCGCGCTGGTGCCCGATGACGCGGCCGGCGCGGCCGAGCTCACCCTGACCGTCACCGCCGAGACCGCGACCGACGGTCGGCTCAGCCTCAGCTACCTGACCCCCGATGCCGGCTGGGTGCCGGGCTACGAGGCGCATCTGACCCGTGGCGAGCACCCGCAGCTGCTGCTCAAACGGGTGGCCTGGGTGCGCCAGAACACCGCCGAGAGCTGGCACGACGTGAACCTGCGGCTGTCCACGGTGGACCCGGATGCCGCCGCCGAACCCTCAACGCTCTACCCCTGGCAGCGGCGGATCGAAAAGCCCCGCCCGCCGGTCATGCTGCGTGCCGATATCGCCGAGGGCGCCCTGCCCGAGCCGGTGCTCGAAGCGCCGGCCATCGTTCAGAACCAGGTGCTGGACGGCATCAGCGTCACCTATGACTATGGCGCGCCGGTCACCCTGACGCGGGGCGCCGACATGGTCCGCATCCCGCTGGGCGAGATCGCGCTGGAGCCGCAGGTCTTTGCCCGGGCCACGCCGGCGCTGGACGACACCGCCTATGTCACCGCCGGTTTCACCAATACCACGCCCGAGATCCTGCTGCCCTCGGATCTGGTGCAGCTCTATCTGGACGGCACCTTCGCCGGTCTGGGCACGCTGCCGGCGGTGGCCGGCGGGCAACAGGTAGAACTGGGCTTCGGCCCGGTCGAGGGGCTGCGGCTGCGCGCAACCCTGCTCGACCGCAGCGCCGGCGACCGCGGCGTGCTGAGCAAGTCGAACCAGATGACCGAAACGCAGGAATATGAGGTCGCCAACCTGACCGGCACCGCCTGGGATCTGCGGCTGCGCGGCCGGGTGCCCTATTCGGAGCAGGAGGATCTGGCGATCAGCTGGACCGCCAGCCCGGAGCCCGCCGTCACCGATGCCGACGGCATGCGCGGCATTCTGGAATGGCGGTTCCCGCTGGCGCCCGGCGCGGTTCAGACCATCCGTCTGGACCGCAAGCTGAGCTGGCCCGAAGGCTACGAGCTGCGCTGACCGCGCAGCCCGTCAGCCGCCCCGGTCAGACCGGAACGAAATGACCCAGCTTGGGGTCGTAATACTCCAGCCCGCCCTCGCCGATGTCGGTCCACAGCCCGTGCAGGCTGAGCGCGCCCTCCTGCACCGCCTCGGCGACGAAGGGGAAGGTCATCAGGTTGGCCAGAGAGGCCAGAACCGACTGCCGCTCAAGCGCGCTGGCCTGTTCGGCCTCGTCGCTGATCTCGGCCACCAGGTCGTATTTCGGGCGCAGGATGTCCATCCAGCGGCCGACGAAGCTTTCCTTCTTCTCCAGATCCGGCGCGTGGCCCTTGCACATGTCGATGCAGCCCTGCACGCCGCCGCATTGCGAATGGCCCAGCACCATCAGATGCGCCACCTTCAGCACGGTGACCGCGTATTCGATGGTGGCCGAGGTGCCGTGGTGGTCGCCGTCGGGCGCATAGGGCGGCACCAGATTGGCGATATTGCGGTGGATGAAGAATTCGCCCTGGTCGGCGCCGAAGATCGAGGTCACATGCACCCGGCTGTCGCAGCAGGAGATGACCATGGCGCGCGGACGCTGCCCCTCGGTCGCCAGACGGCGATACCAGCTTCGGTTTTCCGCATAGGTCGTTGCCTTCCATCCCTGATACCGATGGACCAGATAGCTGGGCAAAGGTTTGGCGAACTGCATATGGGCGTCCCTCGCGTCAATGGATCGGGTCACCAGATAGTCCGGATTCCAGCAAAATTCGAGAGATTAAGCGCAATCTTTCGAAACCTTTTGCAAACCTGTCGCGGCGAGGATGGGGCAACGACAGGCAAATCAACGGACGGAACGGAACGTGGCAACTGTACGCTCCCTCACACGGGTCGAGGCGGTCCAACTGGATTGGGGCCGGCTGGGACTGCTTTACCGGCAGATGGGCGATGCCGGGGCGGAAACGGTGATCACCCGGGCCAGCCGCGAACTGGCGTTTCGGCTGATCCGCTGCGACCGGCTGTGGCGGATCGGGGATATCCCGGGCCTGCGCAAATGCGCCCGCTCCACCATCGCCATCGCCGAACAGATCGGCATGGCGAAACTGGCCGGGGTGGCGCGCGACGTGACCGTCGCCGCCGACCAGGGCGACCCGGTGGCGGTGGCGGCGACGCTGGCGCGGCTGCAGCGGATGGGCCGCAGTTCGCTGCGCGCGGTCTGGCGGATGCGCGGCCTGTCGCTGTGACTGCACGCTGACAGCCCTTGCGGCCGCGGTTGGGGCGGCTACTCTGCCCGGAACACTTCCGGAAGCGAGCGTGCCATGACCCCGACCTTTGCCAAACCCGACAGCCCCGCGATTCCCCTGCATGTGATCGAGCTTGCCGCGCTCGACGGCTGGCTGGAGGGGCAGGAGGATCACGTGCGCCGCTGGGTCAGGGCCAACGGCTTCACCGGCGCCAAGTCGCAGGCGCTGCTGGTGCCCGGTCCGGACGGGGCGCCGGCGCTGGCGCTGGCGGGCTATGCCAACGCCGGCCAGCGCGCCCGGCGCCGCTTCCTGCTGGCGGCGGCGGCGCAGAACCTGCCGGCCGGCACCTATGCCATCGCCTCGGGGCTTGCGGGGCAGGCGCTGGAAAACGAATGTTTCGGCTGGCTGGTCGATGGCTACAGCTTCGACCGCTATCGCAACCAGCAGGGCGAGACCCGCGCGCTGGTCGCCCCCGCCGGCGTCGATGCCGCGCGGATCGAAGCGCTGGCGGCCGCCGAATTCCTGACCCGCGACCTGATCAACACCCCCTCCTCCGACATGGGCCCGGCCGAGCTTGAGGCGGCGGTGCGCGATCTGGCCGCCGGCTTCGGCGCCGAGGTGAGCAGTATCGAGGGCGACGATCTGCTGGCGCAGAACTTCCCGATGATTCACACGGTGGGCCGCGCCTCGACCCGCGCGCCGCGGCTGCTCGACCTGCGCTGGGGCAGTGAGGGGCCGAAACTGACGCTGGTCGGCAAGGGGGTCTGCTTCGACACCGGCGGGCTGGACCTGAAGCCCTCGCGCAGCATGGCGCTGATGAAAAAGGACATGGGCGGCGCCGCCACCGTGCTGGGGCTGGCGCGGACGATCATGGCGCTGGGGCTGAAGCTGCAACTCAGGGTGCTGATCCCGGCGGTGGAAAACTCCGTTTCCGGCAATGCCTTCCGCCCCGGCGACATCCTGACCTCGCGCAAGGGGCTGACGGTCGAGATCAACAACACCGACGCCGAGGGCCGGCTGGTGCTGGCCGACGCGCTGACGCTGGCGGCCGAGGGGGAGCCAGAACTGATCGTCTCGATGGCGACGCTGACCGGCGCCGCCCGGGTCGCGGTGGGCTCGGACATCGCGCCCTTCTTCACCGATGACGAAGGCGCCGCACTGGCGCTGGCGGCGGCCTCGGGCAAGGTCGCCGATCCGGTCTGGCGACTGCCCTTCCACGCTCCCTACGAGCTGAAGATCGAACCGTCGATCGCCGATCTGGACAACGCCCCCGGCGGCGGCTTCGCCGGGGCGATCACCGCCGCGCTGTTCCTGCGCCGCTTCGTCGGCGAGACGCGCTATATCCATTTCGACATCTACGCCTGGAGCGCCGCCAATGCGCCGGGCCGCCCCAAGGGCGGGGCCGCGCAGGGGGCGCGGGCGCTGCTGGACGCCCTGCCCGCGATGCTGAAGCTGTGATCGCGGACCGCCGCCGCCTGCGGTTCAACGGGCGCGTCGCCCATGACAGCCTGCGCGGCCGGATCGAGGCCGCGCGCTTCACCGCCGGCGATCCCTGCGCCATCGCGGCGCCGCGCGCCACCATCTTCGCCAGCGCCGAGGGCGGCGCGCGCGACCGCGAGCTGGTGCTGGGCGAAGGCTTTACCGTGCTCGACTGGCGCGGACCGATGGCCTTCGGCTTCGCCGCCCGCGACGGCTATGTCGGGTGGGTCGAGTCCGCCGCGCTCTGGCCCGATGCGCCGGTGCCCACCCACCGGGTGCGGGCGCGCCACAGCTACGCCAAGGCAACGCCCGAGCTGAAGACCCGGGACGAGGCGCTGTGGCTGTCGCATGGCGCGCGGGTCACGGTGACCGGCCAGCAGGGCACCTGGAGCCGGATCGTCACACACAGCGAGGACGGCACCCGTGCGCTGTGGCTGCCCACGGCCCATCTGGCGCCCGTCGACCGACCCGACACCGACCCGGTCGCGGTCGCCGCGCTCTTCCTCGGCACCCCCTATCTCTGGGGCGGCAACTCCTCCTTCGGGATCGACTGCTCCGGGCTGGTGCAGGCGGCGCTGCTGGCCTGCGGCCTGCCCTGCCCCGGCGACAGCGACCAGCAGGCCGAGGCGCTGGGCCAGACGCTGCCTGCGAACACGCCACCGCAACGGGGCGATCTGCTGTTCTGGAAGGGCCATGTGGCGATGGCGGCGGATGCGGCGATGCTGATCCACGCCAATGCCTATCACATGGCGGTGGCCTATGAGCCGATCGCCGATGCGGTCGCGCGGATCGCGGCGCAGGGCGACGGGCTGGTCACCGCGCACCGGCGGCTGTGACCGATCACTCCACCGCGCGGATCAGCTTGCGCTCCAGCACCCGCAGCACCGATTTCAGATCATGCCCGCGCTTGAGCACCTGCCCGTCCATCCCCACCACCGCATATTGCCCCTGCCGGTTGCGCAGGCGCGGGCGCTTTTCGATGCGGTAGAGCGGATGTTCGGCGGTGCGCCGGAACACCGAGAAAACCGCCATGTCGCGCAGGCAGGAGATGCCGTAGTCGCGCCATTCCCCCGCCGCCACCATGCGGCCATAGACCCGGAGAATTTCGGACAGTTCCCGGCGGTCGAACGCGACCTGCTCCGGAGCGGAGAAAGAGGGCGAACCGCTGGGCGTCTGAATATTCATGCCTCAAGAGTTGCGCTTTCGGTCCGGCAAATCAAGCCTCTCGCCGCGGCTCCCCCCGCCGGAGCCCGCAAAATCGCGCCGCTGCGCGCCGCGATGCCTCCGGCGGAGGTATTTGGGCCAAGATGAAAGCGGCAGCGCGCGGCGGTGTGCTCTCGGCACCAAGGCGCAGGGGCCGCCCGCCGCCCCGGGCCGCCGGAATGAACGTTGAAACCCGGCGCGCTTTGGCGCAGGTTCTGGGAAACTGTCAGAAGGATTTGCCCGATGCGTACCCGTGCCGCCGTCGCCCTTGAGGCCGGTAAACCGCTTGAGATCATGGACGTGAACCTCGATGGCCCGAAGGCGGGCGAGGTTCTGGTCGAGATCAAGGCCACCGGCCTGTGCCACACCGACGAATTCACCCGCTCGGGCGCCGACCCGGAGGGGATCTTTCCCTGCATCCTCGGCCATGAGGGCGCCGGCATCGTGCTGGAGGTCGGCGAGGGCGTGACCACGCTGAAGCCCGGCGATCACGTGATCCCGCTCTATACCCCCGAATGCCGCGAATGCCCGTCCTGCCTCAGCGGCAAGACCAACCTCTGCACCGCGATCCGCAACACCCAAGGTCAGGGGCTGATGCCGGACGGCACCACGCGGTTTTCGATGCTCGACGGCACGCCGATCTATCACTACATGGGCTGTTCGACCTTCGCCAACCACACGGTGATGCCCGAGATCGCGCTGGCCAAGGTGCGCGAGGACGCGCCCTTCGACAAGATCTGCTATATCGGCTGCGGCGTCACCACCGGCATCGGCGCGGTGATCAACACGGCGGGGGTCGAGATCGGATCGACCGCCGCGGTCTTCGGGCTGGGCGGCATCGGGCTCAATGTGATCCAGGGGCTGCGGATGGCCGGCGCCGATATGATCATCGGCGTGGACCTCAACGACTCCAAGGCCGAGATGGCGAAGAAATTCGGCATGACCCATTTCGTCAACCCGTCGAAATCGGACGTGCCGGTGGTGCAGCAGAT
Organism: Pseudodonghicola sp.; assembly: GCA_050177915.1. Classification (GTDB taxonomy): domain Bacteria; phylum Pseudomonadota; class Alphaproteobacteria; order Rhodobacterales; family Rhodobacteraceae; genus Pseudodonghicola. The sequence continues at coordinate 14,769 of JBFXGQ010000031.1, forward strand.
CGTCGAGCTGACCAAGCGCGGCGCCGACCAGATCGGCGGGGTGGATTATTCCTTTGACGCCACCGGCAACGTGCAGGTGATGCGCGACGCGCTGGAATGTTCGCACCGCGGCTGGGGCGTCAGCGTCATCATCGGCGTGGCGCCCTCGGGGGCCGAGATCGGCACCCGCCCGTTCCAGCTGGTCACCGGCCGGGTCTGGAAGGGCACCGCCTTCGGCGGCGCCAAGGGCCGCACCGATGTGCCGAAATTCGTCGACTGGTACATGAACGGCAAGATCGAGATCGACCCGATGATCACCCACAAGCTGAAGCTCGAGGAGATCAACCACGGCTTCGAACTGATGCACGAGGGCAAGTCGATCCGCGCCGTGGTGGAATACTGACGAGAGACTGCGCCGGTCCCGTCCGGGGCCGGCGCGCCGCAGGACAGAGCGAATGAACGATGTGACGATCCGCCCCGCCAGCCGCGCCGATGACGATGCGATCTGGGCGATGCTGGAGCCGGTGATCCGCGGTGGCGAGACCTATGCCCTGCCCCGCGACATGAGCCGCGAGGAGGCGCTGGCCTATTGGTTCGCGCCCGAGAAGACGGTGCTGATGGCCGAGGCGGACGGCGTGCCGCTGGGCACCTATTACCAGCGGCCCAATGCGATGGGCGGCGGCGATCACGTCTGCAACTGCGGCTATATCACCGCCCGCGCGGCGCAGGGCAAGGGCATCGCGCGTGCCATGCTGGCGGATTCGCTCGACCGGGCGCGCGCTGCGGGGTTCCGCGCCATGCAGTACAATTTCGTGATCTCGACCAATGCCCGCGCCGTCGACACCTGGACCCGTGCCGGTTTCGAGACCGTCGGCCGGCTGCCCGGCGCCTACCTGCACCCGAGCCGGGGCTACGTCGACGCACTGGTGATGTTCCGTCGGCTTTGACATTGCGCCGGGCGGCGGCTTCGGCCAGAGTCGGCCGAAAAAGAAGGCCCCGCCCATGACGCAAAAACCGCACACGCCGCTTCTTGCGGTGCTGATCGACGCCGACAATATCTCGGCCAAATTCGCCGAGGTGATGTTCGACGAGATCGCCTCCTTCGGCGAGGCCAGCATCCGCCGCATCTACGGCGATTTCTCCGGCGGCGGCCCGCAGGGCTGGACCAAGGACAAGCTGGCGTCGCTGGCGATCGTGCCGCATCAGCAATTCGCCAATACCACCGGCAAGAACGCCAGCGACATCGCGCTGGTGATCGACGCGATGGACATCCTGCATTCCGGCCGCTTCGACGGTTTCGTGCTGATCTCGTCGGACAGCGATTTCACCCGGCTGGCCAGCCGCATCCGCGAACAGGGGCTGGATGTCTACGGCATGGGCATGCGCAAGACGCCCGCCGCCTTCGTCAAGGCCTGCAAGCGGTTCATCTATGTCGAGAACCTGATTTCGGAACCGTCCAAGACGAAGCCGAAACCGGCGAAGACCACCGACACCCGCCCCGGTGCCGAGCCGCCCGCCGCCGAGCCGCAGATCAGCAGCGAGGCGCCGGCCGAGCTGGAGGATCCCACCAAGCTGGTGATCCGCGCCATGGACATGATCGAGCAGGAGGACGAGTGGTTCTCGCTCGGCCAGATCGGCCAGTACATCACCGCCGCCAACCCCGATTTCGACACCCGCAGCTATGGCAAGAAGAAGCTTTCCGAACTGGTCATGGAGCTGAAGCGGTTCGAGACCAAGCGCGGCGAGGGCAATCAGATGCTGGTGCGGCGGATCGACTGAGCCGCCTCACACCCCGTAGCGGGCCATGAACGTCTCGACCGCCTGATCGACAGTCTCTGCGATCTCCGCCTCGCTGAACTCGGTCTGGATGCCGAACATCGCCCGGCTCCACAGCCGCGCCTTGCAAAGCT
>JBFXGQ010000032.1:0-16562 GCA_050177915.1 Pseudodonghicola sp.
CCCCTTGGCCATGACGACGATCTGGCCCATGTAGGGCGCCGGCGTCGGTGCATCCAGCGACAGCAGGAAGCGCGGCGCCGAACGGCCGACATAGGTGGACCAGAACGAAACCTCGTCGCGGGTGGACAGCCAGGCCTCCAGATCGCGGATGGCGCCGTCGGTGGCCTCGATGCTGCTGTTCTGGCGCAGGTTGATGTCGACCAGCAGCTCGGGCCGGTCGGAGGCGGGGAAGAACTGCTGTTCGACAAAGCGCATGCCGAAGATCGACAGGCCGAACAGGCCGACGGTGACCAGGATGGTCAGCCATTTCGCCCGCATCGCCGCGCGCAGCACCACATGGAATCCGCGGCGCAGCCGGCCGGCCTTCTGTTCGTGGTGATCCCATTTCGCCGGCAGGAAGGTCACCCCCAGCAGCGGCGCGAACAGCACCGCCACGATCCAGGACAGCACCAGCGAGATGGCGATCACGTAGAACAGCGAGATGGTGTATTCCCCCGCCTGCGAGGAGTTCAGCCCGATCGGGATGAAGCCCGCCACCGTGACCAGCGTCCCCGACAGCATCGGGAAGGCGATCGAGGTCCAGGCGTAGGAGGCCGCCTTGGTCAGGCTCTCGCCCATCTCGAGCCGCGCGATCATCGTCTCGATCGAGATCATGGCGTCGTCGACCAGCAGACCCAGCGCGATGATCAGCGCCCCAAGCGAGATCCGTTGCAGCGTCACCCCCATGATTTCGAGGATGACGAAGGTCAGCGCCAGCACCAGCGGGATCGCCATGCTGACCACCAGCCCGGCGCGCACCCCCAGAGACACGAAGCTGACCGCCAGCACGATCACCACCGCCTCAAGCAGCGCCTGCAGGAAGTGATTGACCGATTCCTCGACCACCAGCGGCTGGTCGGCGACCTTGTGCAGCTCGATCCCCAGCGGCAGCTCGGCGGCGATCTTCTCCATCATCGCGTCCAGCTGCTCGCCGAACTCAAGGATATTGGCGCCCTGGCGCATGCCGATGATCAGCGCCACCGCGTCCTGGCCGTTGTAGCGGAACAGCGCGCTGGGCGGATCCTCGTAACCGGCGGTGACGGTGGCCACGTCGCGCAGGGTGAAGAAGGTGTCGCCGACCCGCAGCGGCGCCGCCGCCAGCTCGTCGGCCGAGGCGAAGCGGCCGCTCAGGCGCACCGCGATCTGCTCCTCGGCGGTATGGATCACGCCGGAGGGGACGATGGCGTTCTGCGCCGCCAGCGTGTCCAGAACCGAGGCGCGGTCGAGCCCGAGCGCCGCCAGCTTGCGGCTGGAGAACTCCACATGCACCTCGGGGTCCTGGGTGCCGACCAGCTCGACCTTGCCGGCGTCCTTCAGCGTCAGCACCGCGGATTTCGCCGCCTCGACCCGGTCCTTGACCTCTTGCGGGGTGAAGCCGTCGTAGGTGAAGGCATAGATGCTGCCGAAGACGTCGCCGAAACCGTCGTTGAACGAGAAGCCGGCGAATTCGGCGGGGAATTCACCGCGGATGTCGGCCATCATGTTGCGGATCTTCAGCCAGGTCTGGGCGACCTCCTTGCCGCGCACCTCGGGCTGCAGTTCGACATAGACCACGGTGCGGCCGGGAAAGGTCTCGGACCGGGTGTTCTTCAGCGTCGGCAGTTCCTGCAGCTTCTTCTCGATGCGGTCGGTGACCTGTTCGCGGGTCTCCTCGGCGGTGGCGCCGGGCAGGGCGGCCGAGACCACCATCACCTTGATGGTGAAGGACGGGTCTTCCTCGCGGCCCAGGTTCATATAGGACAGCGTGCCCGCGATCAGCGAGACGATGATCATGAACCAGACCAGCGAGCGGTGCTTCAGCGCCCAGTCGGAAAGGTTGAACCCCTTCATTCCTCGATCCTTTCACCCAGGGTCTGTCCCGCTTCGACCGAGTGGATGCCGCGGATCAGCACCTCGTCCCCGGCCTGCAGGCCTTCGGTTACAATCACCCGGTCGCCGATTTCGTGGCCCAGGGTGACAGCGACCAGATCGGCGCGGCGCGCCGGTCCCACCCGCCAGACCCGGGGGCCCTCGGCGGTCGCCAGAACGGCGCTTTTCGACAGCGTCAGCACCGGCGTCGACGGGATGTCGAGGCTGGCGGTGACCAGCGATCCCAGCCGCAGGCCGGCGGCGTCGCCCTCGAGCGAGATGCGCAGTCGGTGGCTGCGCGTGCTGGCATCGGCCACCGGCTCGATCAGCCGCAGGCGGCCGGGGATCGCCGGCCCGTCCGAGCCGCGCGGCAGGATCGAGAACCGCGCCTCGGCCGGCAGGATCGTCAGCACCTCGGTCGGCACGTCGATCACCGCCTCGCGGCCGGCCTCGGTCGCCAGCGTCAGCACCGGCGTGCCCGGCGACACCACGGTGCCCGGTTCGGCCTCGACGGTGATCACCACGCCGTCGGCGGGGGCGCGCAGGGTGCCGTAGCGTTCGGCATCCTCGGCGCGGGTCAGGTCGGCCTCGGCGGCGCGCACGCTGGCGGCGGTGGCGTCGCGGCTGGCGGTGGCGGCCTCGAGCTGGGCGGCAGCGGCGACGCCGCGCCGGTTCAGCTCCTCGACCCGGGCCAGGCTCTGGCTGGCCAGTTCGGCCTCGGCGCGGGCGGCCTTCAGCGCGGCGCGGGCGGTGGTCACATCCTCGGCCAGGGTGATCTGATCGAGCGTCGCCAGCAGATCGCCGGTCTTGACCATATCGCCCAGTTCGGCCGGGCGGCTGGCGATCCGGCCCGAGGTCTGGAACGCCAGCGTGGTTTCCACCGCCGCCTTGATCACGCCGGGGAAGTTGCGCAGGCGCGTCGCCTCGCTGGCGACGATCTCGGTCACCACGGGGCGGGGGGGGCGCGGCTGCGGCGCCTCCTGCGCCCGCGCCGGCAGCGCGGTCAGCGCCAGCGCCGACATCAGCGCCGCGGCAAGCAGTCTGGGGGTCATTGGGCCTCTCCTGCCGGGGTGACGATGCGGCCGGGGTAAAGCAGATGCGACCCGGCGGCGACCACGGTGGCGCCTTCCGGCAGGCCGCCGCTCAGTTCGATGGTGGCCGAGGTATAGGTGAGGATCTCGACCGGGGTCAGCTGGACCGCATGGCTGTCGGGATCGACCACCCAGACCGCCGGCGCGTCGGCCTTGGTGGCCAGCGCCGACCACGGCAGGCTGATGGTCACCGCATCCGACATTTCGAAAAAGCCGGAGACCGCCGTGCCCAGCCCGGGCCTGTCGGTGGCCTCGTTCAGCCGCGCCTTGACCGTCACCGTGCCGCTGGCCTCGTCGGCCAGCGGCGAGATTTCCGAGATTGTCGCGGCAAAGGTCTGTTCCGGCCCGTCCAGGGTGCGCAGCGGCAGCGTCTTGCCCAGGAAACTGTCCAGCTCGGCCACGTCGGGGGCGTGAAACACCGCCTCGCGCAGGCCGTCGCGGGCCAGCGTCAGAACCGTCTGCGCGGCGCCGACGATCTGGCCGGGCTCGGCGCTGCGTTCGGTGACGATGCCGGGGGCGGGGGCGTGGATCACGGTGTCGGCGACCGCCTGCCGCGCCTTGGCCAGCTGCGCCTCGGCCTGATCGCGCACCGATTGCGCCGCCAGCTGTGCCTGGGTCGCGGCATCGAGATCGGCCCGGGTGCCGGCGCCGCGCTCGGCCAGGCTGGCGGCGCGGTCGCGCGCCAGCTGCGCCTGGTTCAGCGAGGCCTCGGCCGCGGCCAGCTGCGCCTCGGCCGCGCGCGCCGCCGCCTCGGCCTGGGTCGGCTCGATCTCGGACAGGACCTGTCCGGCGGTGACGTGATCGCCGACCTGCACCGCGACCGAGATCACCCGGCCGCCGTTGCGAAAGCTGACCGGCACGTTCTCGGTCGCCTCGATGGTGCCCGACAGCTCGAACTCCAGCGTGAGCGGCGCGAAGCGGGCGGTGACGGTCTGCACCGTCAGCGGCCGGTCGGCCCAGGCCGGCAGCGCCGCGCCCAGGCTCAGCGCCAGCGCCAGTGCGGTTCTTCGGTTCATGGCAGCCTCCCGCCTGTGGTTCCTGACGCTTCCGTCCTGTCCGTCATTCGGCCTCACCTTCAATAACACGTTCTGGCCCGCGGGCCGTTTCTGTCCCGTCGCCGGCATCCAGCGCGCGGAACCGCCGGTTCGACTGCCGCAGCAGGCTGGCCTCGGGCAGTTCCAGCGGCGCCACCTCAAGACCGGCCAGCTGCCAGGCCTCGTCGTCGGCGATGCCGAGCCCGCGCAGGATCGAGGCCACCACATGGCGGTTCTGCTGCGGGTCGAGCGGCGTCGTCGCCGAGCGCGCGATGCAGAACAGCACGCTGCCGGAAATCAGGTCCAGCGCCACCTGCGGCGGCGCGTCGAAGAAACGGCATTGCGCGATGCCGTCGCTGATGTGATCGGGCATGTAGTCGAGCAGCAGCGAGGTCGGCCCGGCAGCCTCCATCCCGGCGCTGCGGGTGAAGCGGGCGAACAGCGGATAGGCCTGCGCGGTTTCGATGAACAGCCGCACCCCCAGCGCCACCCGCTCCGCCGGGTCCGAGATGTCGCGCACCTGATCCATCACGAAGCTCAGCAGCTCCTTGCCCAATTCCTCGTTGGCGGCGACCATCAGGTCGCGGTTCGAGGCGAAGTATTTGTAGAAGGTGCCGCGCGACACTCCGGCGGTCGAGATCACGTAGTCGATCACCGAGGCGTCGACACCCTTTTCGGCAAAGACCAGCATCGCGCTTTCCAGCAGCCGACGCCGCATCGCCTCGCGCCGCCGGGCGGCGGTGCGGCTGCGGTGGTCGACAGGGTCCGGGGGCGGGGTCACAGGGGTCATGGTCCGGTTTTGCGCGTTTCAAAACGACAGATGCGTCAGGATGACAATAGTGTCAACTTTGAAACGCCCGCCGGCGCGGCCCCGGTGCGGTGTCGCCGTCCGGTCCGGGCCGGGCTGCTCGATTCCCGGGCGCCGCGCCGCCCCGGCGGGCGCTTTGCGGCGAGGCCCGGCTGCGCCGCCGGATTCGGGCCGAATTGGGGGCGGGTTTTCATTTTCGTTTAAAGAACCTGGCCGAGAGTGACGGTGCCGCATCGACTCTCCCCGGTGCTGGGCTGTAGGATATTGGAAAAATGGCAGTATTGACGCGCGGTCATGCGCTGACGGCAGGCGAACGATCATGTTTTTTATCGCAATGTGCCAGGCTGACAGGAACGCGGGGCGGCCGCCGGCCGGGCGCCGCAGCGGTGGCGCGCAGCTGTCGTTGCGGATCTCTTTCGATCTGACCCGCAGCGCAACGACGACCGCAGGCCAGGGGCGGCCCGGCCCCTTGCCGCGCCCCGCATGAAGGAGACCCCGCCATGGTTCGGATCACCCCCACCCGCATTCTCGGCGCCGCGCTGCTGGGCTGCGCGCTGACGCTGCAGGCCGCGCCGCTGCGTGCGGAATCGAATTTCGAGAAGCTGCTGCAGCGGTTCGGCGGCGCCGGCCGCTATGACAACATCGCCAGTTCCAACGGCCGGATCGAGGCGCAGAGCGTCGAGGTGGCGACCAAATACGCCGGCCGCGTCACCGAGGTGCTGGCGCAGGAGGGCGATATCGTCGAGGCCGGCGCGGTGATCGCCCGGATCGACGACCGCGACACCCAGGCGCAGCTGCTGGCGGCCAAGGCCGCGGTGCTGCGGGCGCGGGCCGCGAAACAGATCGCCGAGGCGACGGTGATGCAGGCCGACAGCGCGCTGTCGGTGGCGCGCACCAATCACGCCCGGGTCGACAAGCTGCATACCGACGGCCATGCCGCCGACAGCGTGCTGGACGATGCCACCAACGCGCTGAAATCGGCCGAGGCGGCGCTGGCCATGGCCAAGGCGCAGATCGGCGACGCCGATGCGCTGATCGCCGCCAGCGAGGCCGATGTCGAGCGGCTGCAGATCGGGCTCGACGATCTGACCATCCGCGCGCCGTTGCGCGGCCGGGTGCTCTACCGCCTGCACGAGCCGGGCGAGGTGGTGGCGGCGGGCGCCTCGATCGTGACGCTGCTGGACCTGACCCAGGTCTATATGAACATCTACCTGCCGGCGCCGGCGGTCGGGCCGCTGGTGATGAATGACGAGGCGCGGCTGATTCTGGATCCGGTGCCGGACTATGTGATCCCGGCGCGGGTCACCTTCATCGCGCCGCAGTCGCAGTTCACCCCGAAGAGCGTCGAGACCCAGCAGGAGCGCGAGGAACTGGTGTTCCGCGTCAAGCTGACCATCCCGCGCGAGCTGCTGGAGCGGTTCGAGGATCAGGTCAAGGTCGGCGTGCGCGGCATCGGTTTCGTGCGCACCGCGCCGGCGGCGGACTGGCCGGCGGATCTTCAGGTCAAGCTGCCGGATTAAGGCGCCGCGATGTCCGCTGACAGCCTCCCCGACAGCCTTCCCGACAGCACGGCCGCCGGTTCCGGGGCCGCCGGTCGCTGGATCGCCGAACTGACCGGCGTGTCGCACCGCTATGGCGCCACTGCGGCGCTGACGGATGTCTCCCTGCAGGTGCCGGCGGGCTGCATGGCTGGGCTGATCGGGCCGGACGGGGTGGGCAAATCCACCCTGCTGGCGCTGATCGCCGGGGTGCGCCGGTTGCAGGCCGGCGGGGTGCAGGTGTTGGGCTGCGACATGTCGCAGGCCGCCGCCCGCCGGATCAACGCGCCGCGCATCGCCTATATGCCGCAGGGGCTGGGGCGGAACCTGTCGCCGACGCTCTCGGTGCGGGAGAATCTGGATTTCTTCGGCCGCCTGTTCGGGCAGAAGGCCGAGGAGCGCGCCGCGCGCATCGAGATGCTGCTGGAGGCCACCGGGCTGGCGCCGTTTCCCGACCGCCCGGCGGGCAAGCTGTCGGGCGGCATGAAGCAGAAGCTCAGCCTGTGTTCGGCGCTGATCCACGACCCCGACCTGATGATCCTGGACGAGCCCACCACAGGCGTCGACCCGCTGTCGCGCCGCCAGTTCTGGGAGCTGATCGACACCCTGCGCGCCCGCATGCCGGGGATGAGCGTGATCGTCGCCACCGCCTATATGGAGGAGGCCGAGCGGTTCGACTGGCTCGCCGCCGTCAACGACGGCCGGGTGATCGCTGCCGGCTCTCCGGCCGCGCTGCGCGGCCAGACCGGGGCGGCGACGCTGGAGCAGGCCTTTGTCAGCCTGCTGCCCGAGGCCGACCGGGGCGGGGATCTGGGGCCGGTGGTGCTGCCGCCGCGCGCCGATCCCGCCGATGCGGTGCCGGCGATCGAGGCGCGCAACCTGACCAAGAAATTCGGCGACTTCACCGCGGTAGACGATGTGAGCTTCGTGATCCCGGAGGGCGAGATCTTCGGCTTTCTGGGCTCCAACGGCTGCGGCAAGTCCACCACCATGAAGATGATGACCGGCCTGCTCGACCCGACCGAGGGCGAGACCCGGCTGTTCGGCGAGACGCTGCGCGCCAGCGACATGCAAAGCCGGCTGCGCATCGGCTACATGTCACAGAGCTTCTCGCTCTATACCGAGCTGACGGTGCGGCAGAACCTGGTGCTGCACGCCAAGCTCTACGAGATCCCGGCCGAGCGGCGCGAGGCGCGCGTTGCCGAGGTGCTGGCGGACTTCGACCTGACCGAGGTGGCCGGCCACATGCCCGAAGGGCTGCCGCTGGGCATCCGCCAGCGGTTGCAGCTGGCCGTCGCCACCATCCACGAGCCGCGCATCCTGATCCTGGACGAGCCGACCTCGGGCGTCGATCCGGTGGCGCGGGACGCCTTCTGGCGCACGCTGATCTCGCTGTCGCGGGACCGCGGCGTGACGATCTTCATCTCCACCCATTTCATGAACGAGGCCGAGCGTTGCGACCGCATCTCGCTGATGCATGCGGGCCGGGTGCTGGAGGTCGGCGCGCCGGCCGAGATCGTGGCGCGGCGCGGCACCGAGACGCTGGAGGAGGCCTTTATCGACTGTCTGCTGGAGGAGCAGCCCGACGAGGCCGCGGCCCCCGCCGACCTGCCGGCCTATGCGCGCGACACCGGCACCCGCGGCGCCGTGCTGGCGGCCTTCACCCGGCTCTGGGCCTATTGCCTGCGCGAGACGCTGGAGCTGCGCCGCGATCCGATCCGGCTGTTCTTCGCGGCGGTCGGGCCGCTGCTGCTGATGCTGACCATGGGCTACGGCATCTCCTTCGATGTCGATGAGCTGAGCTTTGCCGTGCTCGACCAGGACCGCAGCCCGGAAAGCCGGCTGCTGGCGGAACAGTTCACCTCGATCCCGCAGTTCACCGAGGCGCCGGAGATCACCGCGCCGGCCGATCTCGACCGGCGGATGAGCAAGGGGCAGCTGGCCATGGTGCTGGACATCCCCGACGGTTTCGGCCGCAAGCTGCATCAGGGCGAGGTGCCCGAGGTGTTGCTCTGGGTCGATGGCGCCATGCCGTTCCGCGCCCAGACCGCACGCAGCTATGCGCTGGGTCTGCTCAGCCGCTTCTCCGAGGAGATCGGGCGCCAGACCGGCCAGAGCGCCGCCGTCTCGGTCGATATCGAGACCCGCTATCTGTTCAACCAGGCCTTCAAGAGCGCCAACGCCATGGTACCCTCGATGATGATGCTGATCCTGATGCTGATCCCGGCGATCATGTCGGCGATCAGCGTGGTGCGCGAGAAGGAGACCGGCACCATCGCCAACTTCCGCTCCACCCCGGTGACGCGGCCCGAGTTCCTGATCGGCAAGCAGCTGCCCTATATCGTCATCGCCTGGGTCAGCTTCTGGATGCTGACGGCGATGGGGCGCTGGGTGTTCGGCGTGCCCTTCACCGGCAATCTGGCGGTGCTGGCGGGGATCTCGCTGCTCTATGTCTGCGCCAGCACCGGCTTCGGGCAACTGGTCTCCTGCTTCACCCGCACGCAGGTGTCGGCGGTCTTCGCCACTGCGGTGATCTCGATCATCCCGACGGTGAACTTCTCGGGGCTGGTGGTGCCGGTGTCGTCGCTGAACGACGGCGGCCGGCTGGTCGGCCTGTCGTTCCCCGGCGCCTGGTATCAGCCGGCGAGCGTCGGCAGCTTCGTCAAGGGCTTCGGCTGGGCCGATCTGACGGTCAATGCGCTGGTCATCGCCGGGTTCGCGCTGCTCTATCTGCTGCTGTCGATCCTGGCCATGCGCAAGCAGGAGGCGTGACGATGTGGCAATCCGTTCTCAACACCCTGCGGCTGACGCTGAAGGAATTGCGGGCGATCCGCGGCGACAAGGTGATGCTGCTGCTGATCTTCTACGTCTTCACCGTGGCGACCTGGCTGGTCTCCGACGCCGGCTCGACCGAGATCCGCGACCTGTCGGTGGCGGTGGTGGACGAGGATCACGGCCCGCTGTCGCGGCGGCTGATCGACACCATCCGGCCGCCGCTGTTCGCGCCGCCGGACGTGATCAGCCCGGCCCGCGCGGCGTCGGCGCAGACCGACGGGGATTATGTCCTGGTGGTGTCGATCCCGCCGGATTTCGAACGCGACCTGCGGGCGGGCCGCGATGCGACGCTGATGATCCTGCTGGATGCCACCGCGGTGGCGCAGGCGGGCAACGGGGCGGCCTATATGCAGCAACTGCTGGCCGACGAGATCACCAAGTACTTCCAGCCCGGCTCTGCCGGCACATCGCTGGTCGATGTGGTGATGCGCAACCGGTTCAACCCGAACCTGACCTCGACCTGGTTCACCTCGGTGATGCAGCTGATGAACTCGGTCACCATCCTGACGCTGATCCTCGCCGGCTCCTCGCTGATCCGCGAGCGCGAGCATGGCACCATCGAACATGTGCTGGTGATGCCGGTGCGCCCGCATGAGATCGTGTTCTCCAAGATCCTCGCCTGCGGCGCGGTCATCCTCGGCTCCTCGCTCGCCAGCCTGTTTGTGGTGGTGCAATGGGGCATGGGGGTGCCGGTGGCGGGGTCGCCGCTGCTCTATGTCTGCGGCGCGGCGATCTATGTGATCTCGGTGGGCAGCCTCGGGCTGCTGCTGGCCAGCTTCACCCAGAACATGGGGCAGTTCGGCCTGCTGGTGATCCCGATCATCGTCGTGATGTTCCTGCTGTCGGGGGGGATCACCCCGATGGAATCGATGCCGGGCTGGCTGCGGCTGGTGATGCGGCTGATCAGCCCGTCGCCGCATTACGTGGAATTCGCGCAATCGGTGCTCTACCGCGGCAGCGGCTTCCCGCTGGTGGCGGGCAGCATGGCGGCGATGGCGCTGATGGCGGTGGTGTTCCTGGCCATCGTCATCCTGCGGTTCCGCAAGGTGCTGGCGAACTAGGGTGGCGGGCTTGTCCGGGGGCAGAGGCCGGCCGCCCCTTTGGCCGATTGTCGAGCGGGACAAGGGGCGCTATTCCGTCGCCGCTGTTCAGGCGATCTCTGATCCCAAGCCAGAAAGGGAAGACCCATGACGGACATGACGGAAGTGACCAAGGGTGGCTGCCTGTGCGGCGCGGTCAAGTTTCAGATCTCCGGCGACTTCGAGAAGTTCTTCCTGTGCCACTGCTCCCGATGCCGCAAGGTCACCGGATCGGCGCATGCGGCCAACCTGTTTTCCTCGACGGCAACGCTCACCTGGGTGTCGGGGGAGGACCGCATCAGGACCTTCAAGGTTCCCGGCACGCGATTTGAAAAGAGCTTCTGCATCGAATGCGGCTCTGCTCTGCCCGGGCTCCGGGACAATGGCGCCGGGATGATCGTGCCCGCCGGAGCGCTCGACAGCAACATCGGCATAAGGCCCGACGCGCACATCTTCTGTGCCAGCCGCGCCGACTGGGACGACCGTCTGGAGCAGGTGCAACAGCTGGACGGCCGCCCCGGCTAGGAGGTCATTCGGGGCAGGGACGCGGCGTCACACCCGCCGCATTCACCCCTCCAGCAGCCCCATCTGCCGCACCGCCAGATCGCGCAGGATCTCCTCCGATCCGCCGCCGATCGCCATCACCTTGATCTCTCGCCAGGCCCGTTCCACCGGATTGCCGCGCAAGTAGGCCGCGCCGCCGAAGATCTGCATCGCCTCCGAGGCCACATATTCCAGCGCCTTGGTCGCCTGCACCTTGGCCTTGGAGACCTCGGCCACCGGCATCCGGCCCTGGTTGATCGCCCAGCAGATCCGCTCGACATAGGCCTCGACCATGTCGATCCGGGCCGAGATCTCGGCGAACTTGTGGCCGATCGCCTGATGTTCGACCAGCCGCTTGCCGAAGGTCTGCCGCTGCCGCGCCCAGTCCAGCGCGCTGGAATAGCACAGCCGCATCATCCCCAGACAACCGGCGGTCATGCCCAGCCGCTCGTAGTTGAAATTGCCCATGATGGCGATGAAGCCCTTGTTCTCCGGGCCGATCAGCGCCTCGGCCGGCAGCTCGCAATCGTCGAAATAGAGCGCCGCCTGATCCGAGCAGTGCCAGCCCATCTTGTCGCCGATCGAGCTGCGGGAGAAGCCCGGCGCCTCCGCCGGCACCAGGAACAGCGAGATGCCGGCCAGCCCCGGGCCGCCGGTGCGGGCGCCGACCACGAACCATTTCGCCTCCATCCCGCCGGTGATGAAGGTTTTCGACCCGTTCAGCACCCAGCCGGTGCCGCGCCGCTCGGCCCGGGTCTGCAGGTTGGCCACATCCGACCCGCCGCCCGGCTCGGTGATCGCCAGCGCCGAGCCGATGCGGCCGGCGACGATCTCGGGCAGCACGGTCCGCTTGAACTCCTCCGGGGCGAACCGCACCATCGGCCCGACCGAGATCGTCCGGCCACCCACCGCGGCGGCAAAGCCCGAGGCGCCGCAGCCGAAGGACAGCTCGGCATAATCGCAGCGCATGAAGGCGTCGTCGAAGCCGAGCCCGCCGTATTCCTCGGGGATGCCGAAGCCGAAGACGCCCATCGCGCCCAGCTTCTCGTGGATCTCCTGCGGCACCCGCCGCTGCGCTTCCCAGCTCTCGATATGCGGGGTGACCTCGGCGTCGAAGAACCGCTGCAGATTGGCGCGGAACTCGGCGCGCTCGGGGGTGGTGAACGGGGATGGGATGGTCACGTCGCGGTCTCCTCCAACTCGCGTGGGTGGTCTCAGGTGTCGGGTGGCCGCGCGATCAGCTGGCTTTCCATCATCCGGGCAAAACGGTCGACCATGCGCGCCAGATAGGCGGGGTCGTCGACGAATTGCTCGTGCAGGATCAGCCCGCGCAGAAAGTTCCGGGTGATCGACCACAGCAGCTCGGCATCCGCCGGATCGGCGCCGGCGCCGGTATAATGGCGGGTGATCGCGCCGCGGCTTTCGCGGTCCCAGTCGTGCAGATGATCCTTCAGCAGCTGGTAGAGCGCGCGGTCGCTGCGGCAGGCCACCAGAATCTCGACCATCGCCCGCCCGCCGGAGGAATTCACCACCGTGTCCCAGGCGGCCAGGATCAGCGCATGCACCGGCATCGGCGCGCCGCCTTCGCCGCGGTGCTCGGCCGGTTCCAGCGCGTTGGACAGCAGCTCCATCGCGGTCGCCGCCACCAGCGCCTGCTTGGTCGGGAAGTGGTGGGTGATCGCGCCGCGCGACAGGCCGGCCTTTTCCTGCACCCGGGCGAAACTGGTCTCGGCATAGCCGAGCCTGTCCAGGCAGGAGATCGCGGCGCGGCAGATCCGGCGTTTGGTGGCCTGCGACCGGCGGTCCTGCTGGCGGGGGGCGGTTGGCGTGTTCATGGTTCCGTGGCGTCGGTTTCGAAATCCCCCGTTGACCGGGCATCGAACGGCAATCTACAAACAGAACGTTCGGTCTGTAAAGGCCGGAGGGGGAGGAACAGAAAGGACGTCGCGTGACGGATCTTTTGCGGATCGGCGGGGCCTGCGGGTTCTGGGGGGAATCGCCGCAGGCAACCGGCCAGTTGCTGGCCGTGCCCGGGCTGAATGTGCTGGTCTACGACTATCTGGCCGAGATCACGATGTCGATCCTGGCCCGGGCGCGGCAGACGGATGCCGCGCTGGGCTACGCGACAGACTTCGTGACCGAGGCGATGGCGCCCAATCTGGCGCGGATCGCCGAGACCGGGGTCAGGGTGCTGTCGAATGCCGGCGGCGTGAACCCCATGGCCTGCGCCGAGGCGCTGCGGGCGCGGATCGCCAAGGCGGGGCTCAGCCTGAGCGTCGCGGTGGTGGAGGGCGACGACCTGTTGCCGCGCGCCGCCGATTACGCCGCTTGTCGCGAGATGTTCAGCGGCGCGCCGATGCCGCCTGCGGACCGGATCGTTTCGATGAACGCCTATATCGGCGCGGGGCCCGTCGCGGCGGCGCTGCTGGCCGGCGCCGATATCGTGATCACCGGCCGCTGCGCCGACAGCGCGCTGACACTGGCTGCCTGCATGGCGCATTTCGGCTGGGGGGCGGACGATCATGACCGGCTCGCCGCCGGCTCGCTGGCCGGTCATCTGATCGAATGCGGGCCGCAGGCGACTGGGGGCAATTTCACCGACTGGCGCGGCGCCGGCGATATCGCCGAGATCGGCTATCCGGTGGTCGAGGTCGCGGCGGATGGTACATTCGCCCTGACCAAGCCCGCGGGCACCACGGGTCTCGTCACCCCGGCGACGGTAGGCGAGCAGATGCTCTATGAGATCGGCGATCCGCGCGCCTATCTGCTGCCCGATGTGATCTGCGATTTCTCCCAGGTGCGGCTGGAGCAGGCGGGGCCGGATCGCGTGCAGGTCAGCGGCGCCCGGGGGGCGCTGCCCAGCGGCAGGCTCAAGGTCTCGGTCACCTGGCAGGATGGCTGGCGTGCGGGACATGTGATGTTCTTCAACGGGACGGAGGCCGAGGCGAAAGCGCGCGCCTATGCCGGGGCGGTGCTGAAGCGGGCGCGGGGGACACTGACCGCGCTGGGCGCGCCGGATTATCGCGAGGTCTGTGTCGAAACCTTTGGCGGCCGACCGGGCGATGGCGGCTATGAGGAGATCGCGCTCAAGGCCGCCGTGCGCCATGACGATCCCCGCGCCGTCGGGCTGTTCTTGCGCGAGGCGGTGGGGGCGGGGCTGGCCACCCCGCCGGGGCTGCATTTCTTCACCGGTGGCGGACGCCCCAAACCCTCGCCGGTGGTGGCGCTGTTCTCCTTCCTCGTCGATGCGACCGATCTCGACCTGCGGGTGACGCTGGAGGGGGCGGCAGTGCCCTATGCCCCGCCGAAGCGGGGCGCAGGCTGGACCCCGCCGCAGGTCGTGCCGCGCCCCGAACCGATCGCCGCCGATCCTGGCGCGCGCGAGATGACCGCCCGCCCGCTGGCGGCGCTGGCCTGGGCGCGGTCGGGCGACAAGGGGGATGCCGCCAATATCGGCGTGATCGCCCGCCACCCCGCCTATCTGCCCTGGATCTGGGCGGCGCTGACGCCGCAGGCGGTGGCGCAGGTCTTCGCCGCCGAGAACTGCGGCAGCATCGACCGCTATTTCCTGCCCGGCATCGGCGCCATGAACGTCCTGATGCACAACGCGCTGGGCGGCGGCGGCATCGCCAGCCTGCGCACCGACGCGCAGGGCAAGAGCTTCGCCCAGAGGCTGCTGGCGCTGCCGGTGCCGCTGCCCGCCGGGCTGATCGTCAATTCTGAGGGGGAGGACGCCTGATGGGCTTTGTCAGCCGGATCGTCACCGGGTCCGAGACATATGAGAAGAACCGCGCCGACATGCTGGCGCTGGTGGCGGAGCTGCGGGCGCTGGAGGCGCGGCCGGTGGCGCTGTCCGAGCAGCGCCGCGAGACGATGGAGGCGCGCGGCCAGATCACCCCGCGCGAACGGCTGGCGCGGCTGCTGGACCCCGGCCTGCCGTTTCTGCAACTGCACGGGCTGGCCGGCTATCTGGTCGACAGCCGCGACCCGGAGAAATCGGTGCCCGGTTCCTCGATCATCGCCGGCATCGGCTTTGTCGCCGGCACCCGCTGCATGATCGTGGTGGACGATTCCGGCATCAAGGCCGGTGCAATGGGGGCGATGTCGCTGCCGGCGTTGCTCAGCGTGCAGGCGCTGGCGCTGCACCACAACCTGCCCTTCATCCACATGGTGGAAAGCGCCGGGGCGAACCTGATGGAATATCAGGTGGGCCATTGGGCCGAGGGCGGCAAGATCTTCCGCAACTTCGCCTGGATGAGCGCCAGGGGCCTGCCCAATGTCGCCGTCCTGCACGGCCCCTCGACCGCCGGCGGCGCCTATATGCCCGGCATGGCCGATTACGTGATCGGGGTGAAGAAGAACGGCATGGCGGCGCTGGCAGGCGCCGCGCTGGTCCATGCCGCCACCGGCGAGCGCGCCAACGACCGCGATCTGGGCGGCTCGGAAATGCATGCCACGGTCTCCGGCCTGGTCGAGTATCTGGCCGAGGACGACGCCCATGGGGCGGAACTGGCCCGCGACGTGATGGCGCGGCTCGACTGGAACCGCGACCTGTCGGCGCGGCCGCCGCGCGCCTATGCCCCGCCGCGCCACGACCCGGAGGAGATCGCCGGCGTGGTGCCGACCGACTATCGCATCCCCTATGACATGCGCGAGGTGGCGCTGCGCCTCGTCGACGGGTCGGAGTTCGGGGAGTTCAAGCCGGGTTACGGTCCTGCCACGCTCTGCCTGCAGGCGGCGATCAACGGCATTCCGGTGGGGATCATCGGCAACAACGGGCCGCTCGACCCGGCCGGCGCCACCAAGGCCACCCAGTTCATCCTGGCCTGCGGTCAGTCCGGCACGCCGCTGGTCTTTCTCAACAACACCACCGGCTTCATGGTCGGCACCCAGTACGAACAGGCCGGCATGATCAAGCACGGCGCCAAGATGATCCAGGCGGTCAGCAACGTCGATGTGCCGCGCATCGCGCTTTACATCGGGGCGAGCTTCGGCGCTGGCAACTACGGCATGAGCGGCTATGGCTACCGGCCCGACTTCCTGTTCTCCTGGCCCAATGCCACCACCGGGGTGATGGGCGGCGAGCAGGCCGCCGGCACCATGGAGATGGTCGCCCGCGTCGGCGCCAAGCGCAAGGGCGTCGAGGTGGACGAGGCGCAGCTGGCCAAGCAGAGCGCCATGATCGCCGCCCATTTCAACCGCCAGTCGGGGGCCTTCTATACCTCGGGTCAGGTGCTGGACCACGGGGTGATCGACCCGCGCGACACCCGCCGGGTGCTGGGCTTCTGTCTGGAGACCTGCCTGGAGGGGCGCGCCCGCCGGCCGCGCGCCACCAGCTACGGCGTGCAGCGGTTCTGAGGGGGGGGCGGAATGGACCGACTTCCTCAAAGCGAGACGCTGGATCTTGAGCTGACCAAGGGCTGGCTCACCGTCTGGTTCAACGACCCGGCGCGGCGCAATCCGCTGACGGCGGCGCGGGTGGCGGCGCTCTCGGCGCTCTGCACCGCGCTCGGCCAGCGGCCCGACATCCGCGGCGTGGTGTTCCGCGGCAGCGGCGGCATCTTCAGCGCCGGCGGCGATCTCAAGGCGTTTCAGACCGCCTTTCAGGGCGGTGCCGACCGCGCCGCGATCCCTGCCGCCAGCCTGGAGGCGGGCGAGATGTTCGCTGCCGTCGCCTCCCTGCCGCAGTTCACCGTCATGGTGATCGAGGGGGCGGCGATGGCCGGCGGGCTGGGGCTGGCCTGCAC
>JBFXGQ010000033.1:0-16368 GCA_050177915.1 Pseudodonghicola sp.
CGCCGCAAGGGGGCGCCGATGCCTTCGGCGTGCCGCAGGCGGCCGCCCCGGCCCCAGTCGCGGCGCCCGGCGCGCCGCGCGCGGCCAAACCGGTGCTGACCGGGATGAACCAGCTGATCGCCTGCGCCAGCACGCTGTTTGCCCTGATCAGCCGCATCCGCAACCGCGCCCAGCACATGGACCCCGACAAGCTGCGCCAGAGCGTGGTGGCCGAGGTGCGCGAGTTCGAGAACCGCGCCTTGCAGGCCGGCATCCCGGCGCAGACCGTGCGGGTGGCGCGCTATGCGCTGTGCGCGACGCTGGACGACGTGGTTCTGAACACCCCCTGGGGCGGGCAATCGAGCTGGGGGCTGCAATCCATGGTCGGCACCTTCCACCGCGAGACTGTGGGCGGCGACCGGTTCTACGATCTGCTGGCGCGGCTCGAGAAGGAGCCGGGCGCCAATATCGACCTGCTGGAATTCCTCTACATGTGCCTGTCGCTGGGCTTCGAGGGGCGGCTCAGGGTCGAGCAGGGCGGCGCCGACAAGCATCTGCGCATCCGCGCGGCGCTGGCACGGATCATCCGGGCGCAGCGCGGCCCGGTCGAACGCGATCTGTCGCCGCGCTGGGAGGGGGTGCTGAAACCGTTCCGGCCGCTGTCGGCCTGGCGGTTGGTCTGGATCGCCGTGGCGGTGGTCGCGGTGCTGCTGTCGCTGCAATTCGCCGGGCTGAGCTGGGCGCTCGGCACCTCGACCGAGCGGGTGATCGGCCAGCTCTCGGTGATCGACGCGGGTCCGCCGGCGACGTTGCAGCGGCGGGCGCCGCCGCCCCCTCCGCCGCCGCCGCCACCGAGCGCGGAGCAGCAGCTGGAAAAGGTGTCGGGTTTTCTTCAGCAGGAGATCGACGAGGGCATTGTCGAGGTCTTCCGCAAGGGCAATACGCTGATCATCCGCATCAAGGGCTCGGGCATGTTCGCCTCCGGTTCGGACGCGCTGCAGGACCGCTTCGTCACCCCGGTCAACCGCGTGGCGCAGGCGCTGAACGACGAGCCGGGCCCGGTCATCGTGGTGGGCCATTCCGACAATGTGCCGATCCGCTCGTCGCGGTTCCCGTCGAACATGCACCTGTCGCTGGCGCGCGCCAAATCGGTGATGGCGGGCATGGCCGGGGTGCTGGCGGATCCTGAGCGGCTGTCGGCCGAGGGCCGCGCCGACAAGGAACCGATCGGCGACAACGCCACCAAGGAGGGACGCGCCAGGAACCGCCGGATCGAGGTGCTGCTGGTGCAGGAGGCCGACCAATGATGTTCCGACGATTCATCCTGCCGCTGTTCCGGTCGATCTATACCGTGCTGCTGCTGGTCGCCCTGGTGCTGTCGGCCTGCGTCTGGTACCTCGCGCCGCTGATCGGGACCGAGGGCTGGCATCCGTTCGACAGCATCCTCGCCCGCGTCGTCACCATCGCCTGCCTGTGGCTGTTCTTCCTGCTGCTGATCGGCCTGATCTGGTGGCGCCGCAGCCGCAACGACCGCGAGATGACCGAGGAGATGGCCACGGCGGTCGACACTGCCGCACCGGACGACATGGCCTCGGAGGAGCTGGGCGAGCTGCGCGCCAAGTTCCGCAGCGCGCTGGCCGAGCTGCGCCGCTCCAAGAACGGCCGGCGGCATCTGAACGAGCTGCCCTGGTACGTGATGATCGGCCCGCCGGGCGCTGGAAAGACCACCGCCATCGTCAATTCCGGCCTGCAGTTCCCGCTGGCCGACACGCTGGGCAAATCCGCCATCGGCGGTGTCGGCGGTACCCGCAACTGCGACTGGTGGTTCACCAACGAGGCGGTGCTGATCGACACCGCCGGCCGCTACACCACGCAGGAAAGCGACGCCGATGCCGACAATGCGGCCTGGCTGGGCTTTCTCGGGCTGCTGAAGAAATACCGCAAGCGGCAGCCGATCAACGGCGCGATGATCGCCATCAGCCTGAGCGATCTGTCGCTGCAGGACGAACTGACCCAGAAGAACCACGCCCGCGCGGTGCGTCGCCGGCTGAACGAGCTGCGCGAAAGGCTGGGGGTGCGTTTCCCGGTCTATGTGCTGTTCACCAAGGCCGACCTGATCGCGGGGTTCACCGAGTATTTCGACACGCTGGGCAAGGAGGAGCGGGAACAGGTCTGGGGCTTCACCCTGCCACTCGATCAGGCCCGCACCGAGGCGTCTGCCATCGCCGGTTTCGACGAGGAGTTCGGCGCGCTTCTGGGCCAGCTCAACGCCCAGCTTTTGGAGCGGTTGCAGACCGAGACCGATTCCCAGCGCCGGGCGCTGGTGGCGGGGTTCCCGGCGCAGGTCGCCTCGATGCGGCAGGTGGCGCGGGAGTTCCTGACCGAGGTGTTTCAGGACAACAAGTTCGAGAACCGCCAGATGCTGCGCGGGGTCTATTTCACCTCAGGCACGCAGGAGGGCACGCCGATCGACCGGCTGATGCTGGGCATGGCGCAGGCCTTCGGCATCGGCCGGCAGGCGATCGGTTCTGGGCAGGGGAGCGGGCGGTCGTATTTCCTGACGCGGCTGTTCGAGACCGTGATCTTCCCCGAGGCCGGGCTGGTGTCTGCCGACGACCGGGTCGAGCGGCGCTATCGCTGGACCCGGCGGGTGGCCATCACCGCCACCGTGCTGATCGCGCTGGCGACCGGCGCGCTCTGGGTGCGGTCCTATCTGGGCAACGCGACGCTGATCGCCGGCGCGGCAGAACAGGCCGACGCCTATCAGGCCGCCGCCAGCACCCTGCCGCCCAGCCCGGTGGGCGATACCGACCTGCCGCCGGTGGTGGCGGCGCTGAACCTGCTGCGCGATCTGCCCGGCAATCCGGTGCTGGACGCCCCGGCGCCGCCGCGCGCCCTGCGCTACGGGCTCTATCAGGGCGAGGTGATCGGCACCCAGGCGGCGCAGACCTATCGCGCGGCGCTGAACCGCCGATTGCTGCCGCGCCTGCTGCTGCGGCTGGAGGAGCAGATCACCGGCAACATGAACAACCCAGATCTGCTCTACGAGGCGCTGAAGATCTATCTGATGCTGGGGCTGCAGGGGCCGATGAACCCCGATCTGGTCAGGGACTGGATGACCGTCGACTGGGAGATCTCCTATCCCGGGGTGCAGCGCAGGGAGCTGCGCGAGGATCTGGCCGGCCATCTCGACGCGCTGCTGTCGCAGCCGATGGAGGAGATCGCGCTGAACGGCCCGCTGGTCGAACAGGTGCAGGCGGTGCTGACCGAGATGCCGCTGGCGCAGCGGGTCTATAACGGCATCATCAACAGCCCGAAGGCCACCGCGCTGCCGAAATGGCGGATCACCGATGTCGGCGGGCCGGCGGTGGCGCGGGTGCTGGTGCGCTCCTCGGGCAAGCCGCTGAACGACGGGATCGAGGGGATTTTCACCTACGACGGGTTCAACGACGTCTTTCTGCCCGAAGCGGTCAGCGTGGCCGAGCGGGTGCAGAACGAAAGCTGGGTGCTGGGTCCGCGCGGCGAGGCGGTGCAGAGCGAGGCGGCGCTGCTGGCGCTGAGCCGCGACGTGCTGGATCTCTATTACAACGACTATATCGCGCGCTACGATCAGATCCTGGCGGATATCGACATCATCCCGATGGAATCGCTCAGCCACGCGGTGGAGGTGACCAATGTGCTCTCCGGTCCGACCTCACCCATCGTCAACATCCTGACCGAGATCGGCAACGAGACCCGGCTGACCGAGAACCGGTCGCTGTTGCCGACCGGAGAGCTGAACAAGGGCGCCGCCACCATCGCCGCGATCGAGGCGCGGTCGTCGCTGACCATCCAGGGCCAGATCCTGATGGAGGCGCTGATGAACACCGCCGCCGGCGCCAATGGCGAGCCGCCCAAACCCCCCGGCGCCTATGTCGAGGAGCGGTTTTCCTGGCTGCATCAGCTGGTGGCCCGCCCCGAGGGACAGCCGTCGCAGCTGGATCAGATGATGGATGTGCTGACGCAGGTCTATCAGGAGCTGAACAAGATGTCCTTCAGCGGCGTCACCAGCGGCCAGGGCGGCGAGGCGATCCTGCGGTTCCAGCAGGCCGCCAGCCGGATGGAGGGGCCGCTGCCGCGCTGGGCGACGCAGATCGCCACCGGCTCCTCGGGGATCGCGGCGGATGGTACCCGCGCCTCGATCAACGCGCGCTGGCAGGCCAGCGTGCTGCCGTTCTGCCGGCAGGCGCTGTCGAACCGCTACCCGTTCAACCCGCGCGCGCGGGCCGATGTCGGCATCCAGGACTTCGCGCGGCTGTTCGCGCCGGACGGGATGATCGACGGGTTCTTCAACGAGAATCTGGTGAAATTCGTCGACACCCGGACCCGGCCCTGGACCTGGAAACGGGTGAACGATGTCGATCTGGGCATTTCCAACGCGGTGCTGCAGCAGTTCCAATATGCCTCGCAGATCCGCGAGGCTTTCTTCGCCACCGGGCCGGAGCCGCAGATCCAGTTCCAGATCACGCCCTACGGGCTGGACGACAACGCGAAATCGGTGCTGCTCGAGGTGCATGGCCAGCAGGTCGGCTTCAAGCAGCGCGGCGGGCTGCCGACCCCGGTGGCGGTGACCTGGCCCGGGTCGGTGGGGCTGGCGCGGGTCAGCTTCGAGCCGCAGAAGCGCAACACCGAAAGCGTGCTGTCGCGCGACGGCCCCTGGGCCTGGTTCCGGCTGCTCGACGCGGCAGAGGTGCGGTCGCTGAACGTGGCCGACCGCAAGCGGGTGTACTTAATCGTCGGCGGCCGGATGGCGATCGTCGATCTGCTGGTGGGATCGGTGATCAACCCCTTCGCGCTGCAGGCACTGACCAAGTTCAGCTGCCCCGAGTCGCTGTGATGGCGGGGGGATTCGGCGCCTTCGGCAAGATGCCCTCGGCCGGCGATTTCTTTCGCCTGAACCCGCCGGCGGGTTTCGTGTCGGCCTGGGATGGCTGGGTGCAGCAGGCGATGCTGGAGACGCAGGCGGCGCTGGGGCCGGATTGGGACGGGCGGTACATGTCGGCGCCGATCTGGCGGTTCACCCTGTCGCCGGGGCTGGCCGGGCCGCAGCCGGCGATGGGGGTGCTGATGCCCTCGGTCGACCGGGTCGGGCGGCGGTTTCCGCTGACGCTGATGGCGGCACAGCCGGCGGCGGGGTCTGCCGCCGGCGCCGCGGCGGATCACCTGCGGGCCGGGCCGGTGTTTGTCGCGCTGGAGGATCTGGCGCTGGCTGCGCTGGACGACGGCATGACCCGCGAGCGGCTGGAACAGGGGCTGGCCGGGATCGTACCGCCGCCGGCGGCGCCCGCGGTACCGCTGCGCCAGGCGGCGGGCTGCCTGATCCTCGGGGGGGGCGGTCCGGCGTCTTTGGCGGCGGATCTGCCGGCCGATCTGGCCGGCAGTCTGCTGGCGGACCGCTACACCGCCCCCAGCGTCTGGAGCGCCGAATTCGCCGCTGGCCCGCGGCTGATGATCTGCGAGGGGCTGCCGGGGCCGGCGCAGGCGCGGGCGCTGTTCGATCCCTCCGCGCCGCTGTGGGAGGCGGCCGGATGAGCGATCTGCATCCCTACCGCTATGCGGCGCAGACCCATGTCGGCCTGCGGCGCCGGGTGAACGAGGACGCGGTGCTGGCGCTGCCCGACCACCATATCTGGGCGGTCTCCGACGGCATGGGCGGGCATGAGGCCGGCGATCTGGCCAGCCGTCTGGTCACCGATGCCATCGCCACGATTCCCGCCGGGCTGGACCCCACCGCGCGGATGCACGCGCTGCGCGCCGCGATCCAGAACGCCCATCGCGCCATCCGGGCCGAGGCCGAAGCGCGCGGCGTCGCGGTGATCGGCGCCACCGTCGCGGCGCTGATGCTGGCGAACGGGCATTTCGTCGGTCTCTGGGCCGGCGACAGCCGCATCTACCGGCTGCGCGCCGGGCAGATCGCCATGCTGACCACCGATCATTCCGCGGTGGCCGAACTGGTGCTGGCCGGGCAGATCGACTGGGACGAGGCCGACCAGCATCCGCAGTCCAACGCGATCACCCGCGCCGTGGGGGTGGGCGAGGTGCTGGAGATCGACAAGATCCGCGGCCCCGTGGCGGCCGGCGACCGCTTTCTGATCTGCTCTGACGGGCTGACCAAATACGCCACCCAAGGTATCCTGCAGCGGGTGCTGTCGCGCGCCCCGATCGAGACGGTCTGCGACGAACTGGTGCAGATCGCCCTGGCCGGCGGCGGCGCCGACAATCTCTCGGTCATCGTGGTGGACGTGCTGTAGGCACGGCCGCCGGGATCGCCGCTAGGGTTTCGCCGTCACCAGGATCCGGCTGTCCAGCGACAGGATGGCGGCGGCGTCGCGTTCTGCATCGGCCTGCAAGGCTTCGGCATAGCCCACCGCGGATTCCGAGGTCGGGCGCATCCCGTCGAACAGCGGCGCGCTGGAATGGATGACGATCACCTTGCTCTTGCCCAGGGTGCTGTCGTCGACGCGAAACGCCAGCCCGCCGTTCTTCGCCGCCTCCTCGACGCTATAGGCCAGCCGCACCGGCACCGCCCCCGCCGCGCCGCCGCGCAGGTCGGCGACGGCATTGTCGGTGCGGCCGATGTTGGGCAGCAGGTGAAAGACATTGCCCGAGACATCGAGGATCGAGATGGTGAGGTAGCCGTCGGTCACATCCGCCGGCAGCACCACGTCGATCACCGGATTCTCGCCGACGAAGAACCGCCCCGAGGGGTTCGGGGTGCCGTCGTCGCCGGTCAAGAAGCTCACTCCGATGCCGCCGGCGGGGGCGCGGGGCAGGTGGCTTTCGATCAGGCAGAGCGTCGGGTTCAGGACCTCGACATCCAGCACCAGCTTGCGCGCGCCGGCTTTCGCCCGCAACGCGTCGAACAGCGCCACGCGGGTGGCGGTCTCGGCGACGCGGCCGGTCACCGTGATGCTGCTTTGCGGGCCGTAGCCGGTGGCGGGCGCATCGGCCAGCTGCAGCGGGCCGCAATCGGCCGCCGCCGCCAGCACCGGGGTCAGCTCTGCCGCCGGCAGGAACAGCTGGCGGAAGGCGATCTGCACCTCGCCCTCAAGCGCGCCGGGCAGCCGGCCGGCAAACCGCGCCGACAGCCGGTCGTGCAGCGCCTGATCGGTGGTGCTGCCGCTGAGCCTGCCGCGATTGCCGCTGACCGAGAGCTTCCAGCTGTCCAGACCGTCGAGCGGGCGCAGCGCGGCCAGCACATCGGCGCCCCAGCTGTCGGCGACATCGCCGCTGGCCAGCGTCAGATCGGCCTGGCCGCCGCCGCTCTGGGCCAGTGCCGCCAGCGCGTCGCGCACCTCCGGCGCGGGGGCATAGCCCACCATCTGCACCGGGCCGCTCTCGGGCTTCTCGGCGATCAGCGTATAGGGGTCGGCCAGCGGCAGCGCGGGGGCGAGCAGCCGGTCGAAGACGCCGCCGACATAGCCGCCCACGCCGGCGCCGATCAGCACCAGCGCCACCAGCGCCGCCACCAGCGGGCCGCGCGATTTCGGCGCGGCTTGCGGGGCGGGCGGCGGCTCGGCGGTGGGTGCCCGTGTCGTCGCCGCCGGCACGATGATGGTGGCGTCCTCGGTGGCCTCCGGTGCCGCCTGCGGCTGCGCCGGCCCGGTCTGCGGCGCGTCGAGGAAGGCCAGAACCTCGGCCGCGCTCTGCATCCGATTGCCGGGGTCGGGATCGGTCATCCGGTCGATCAGCGTCTTCAGCGGCTCCGGCACGCCGGCGGTGTCCAGCCGCTCGCCCTTGCGCCGCAGCACCTCCATCGGGGAATTGCCCAGCTTCGGCGCCTCGCCGCGGAAATTCGCCAGCAGCAGCGCCCCCAGCGCATAGATGTCCGAACGCGCATCGGTCTGGCCGTTCAGCTGTTCCGGCGCGGCATAGGCGTATTTTCCGGCGAATTCGTTGCCGACGATGGTCTGGGCGCCGGGGTTGGTGTCCTTGGCGATGCCGAAGTCGATGATCACCGCCTGCGCCGGGTCGCCACCGCGCAGGATGATGTTGTCCGGGCTGAGGTCGCGGTGGACGATGCCGCGGGCATGCGCCGCCTGCAGCCCGCCGGCGACCCGGCGGCAGACCGTCAGCAGGTCCTCTGCCGCCATCGGCCCCTGCTTCAGCTTGCGGTCCAGCCCCGGCCCCTCGACATAATCCATCAGCAGATAGACATGGCCGTCGGCGGTGCGGTGGTTTTCGGAATAGCGCACCACCGCGTCATGGCGGATCTCGCGGATCTCCTCCTCGCGGGTCAGCAGCGTCAGGTAATCCTCGTTGCCCGAGAATTCCGATTTCAGCATCTTCAGGGCGACCAGCCGCCCCGAGATCTCGCTCCGCGCGCGATAGACGTCCGAGGTGCCGCCGCGGCCCAGGATCGCCTCGATCCGGTAGGTGTTGTTGACCAGATCTCCGGGCTGGAAGGTATCGCCGGGGCGCGACTCCATCATCGCGCCGCCACCGTCAGCGATATCGGCAGCGACATCGGCCTGGCGCCGGGGTCAGCCCAGGGCCTGGAATTCGACACGGCGGTTCACGTCGGCGCGGGGGTTGGCACTGTCGTAGGGGGCGCGTTCGCCCATGCCCACCGCCTCCAGCCGGGAGTTCTCGATGCCGCATTCGCTGACCAGATGGCGCTTGACCTCCTGCGCGCGCAGCAGCGACAGGCGCTGGTTATAGTCGGCGGTGCCGGCGCTGTCGGTGTGGCCTATGATCTGGAACACCGCGACATCGACCGATTTCATCACCTGGCACAGCGTGGCGAGCTTGGGTTTCTGATCGGCACGCAACGCGGCGCTGTCGAAGTCGAAGGCGATCTGGATATTGACCTGATCGGCCTTGTCGACCGCGGAATAGGCGGGTTCCGCCGCCGCCGGGGTGACTGTGGTGCCGTCCTGCGCGACGGGCTGCTGGCCGGTGGGCACGATCACCAGCCCGCGGGTCTTCTGTTTGTTGAACGCCTTGGTGATCTCCTCGGCGGTCATTTCGGTGCCGGACTGGGCCGAAACGGTGGCCGGCGCGATCAGCGCGAGGCCGGCGGTAAAGGCAATGGCAGTAAGCGTAGCGAGTCGGACCATCGGATGCCCTCCCCTGAAAAGGATGAATAAACCTGTGATAGAGCCTATCGCAGGGGCGCTGATCCGGCAACGGTTTTGCGGCCGGCGCGCGGGGATCGGTCGGAACCGGCGCGCCGGGCGAAAACGCTTTACTTGACCCTGCGGCACGGGGTGAAATGCGGTCAGCGATCAGGAGAAGTCATGCGTTTCGTTCCGGCCATCATAATCGCGGCTGCGCTGCTGCTGGTGCCGGTGATCTGGGTCGGGCTCAATCACCTTCTGGCCGGGGATGACTATGCCGGCGCGGGGGGCATCGATTCCGGCGCCCGGATCGAGGTCGAGATGCTGCGCCAGCAGGTAGAGAGCCTGAACAGCCGTCTCGACGGGCTGGAGCGCGAGCTGGCCCGCATCGGCACCAGCGGCGGCGGTGGCGTGCCGCAGCCGGGCGAGGATGGCGCGTTTCGCCAGTCCGGCCCGAACGAGATCCTGGATGCCTATGCGCAGCTGGTGTTCATCGCCAACCGGCGCAACGTCAATCGCGGGCTGACGGTGCTGACCACCGCCTATCTGGTGGAAAAGCTGGGCCGCCCGCGCGATGTGCTGACCGACAGCTGCCAGCCGCTGACCAACGAAAAACTGGCCAGCCAGCTGGTGCTGGAGCAGGTCGGCCCGGTGCAGGTCCGGCTGCTCAAGCCGGCGGCTGAGTCCCTGCGCGTGGTGTTCGAGAAGATCCGCCGCGCAGATCCCGATCTCTATGCCAAGATCAACACTTCCGGCTCGCTCTGTTCGCGGCTGGTGCGGGGGTCCGAGACCTCGATCTCGAACCACAGCTACGGCATGGCGCTGGATCTGAACATCGACGGGCATCTGGACACGCTGGCCGACGGCAAGACCCAGCTGGGGCTGACGATCCTGGCCGATTTCTTCCGCACCGAGGGCTGGGTCTGGGGTGCCGGCTTCGGCCGCGAGGACAGCATGCATTTCGAGGTCAGCCGCGAAAAGCTGGACGAATGGCTGCAGGCCGGGCTGTTGTGAGGAGGTGGCAGGCCGCTACAGCGACCTGAGCAGCACCTTGTTCGACCCCACCGCCGCGGCGATGCGCTGGAACTGCGCCGCCTGCGCGGTCTCGCTCTGGGACGAGCGCAGCAGCCGGGTCTCGGCCTCCTGCATCACCGCCAGCGCCTGGGCCACCGCCGCCGCCTGTCGCTGGCTGTCGACCGGCACCAGCCGCCGGTTGGTGCGGGTGACGCGGCCGTCCGGGTCCTGGGTCTGGAACCGCGTCGGCGCCTGACCGGCGGCCTTGTTGCCGCGGGCGATCCGGTTCAGATCGCGCGAGGTCTGGTCCAGCACCGCCCGCACGTCCTCGTATCCCCGCATCCCGGCCATGCGCCGGCTGACGTCGTCCAGCCGTTCCGACAGGCAGTCGATCACGAACTCGCCGCGGCCGTCGCGCTTCAGCCAGCCGCAATATTGCGTCGCCTGCTGCAGCGAGGCGACGATCTGCGTCGTGCTCGCCACGCTCATCTGTTGCGGCGCCGCCTTGCGGCCGGCGGGCGCGCCATAGCCGTAGGGGACGAAGACCGGCGGCGTGCCGACCGCGTCGCCACCGACCAGAAGCGGGCCGTTCGGCGGCACCGCCGGCCCCGGGGCCTGCGTTGGCCGGTCTGCCGGTCCCGACAGTGCCAGCGCGGCGATGGCGGCGGTCAATGTGGGAAGCGTAACGGACATCGGCTCATCTCCTGAACAGATTGGGATTGAAGAAATTGAACGAAATCGAAAAGCGCTGGCTGCCCAGCCGGTCGGTCGCATCGTTGAATTCGGCGTTGACCACCATGCCGTCGATGCCGTCGAACCGCCAGGAGGCGCCCAGGTCCAGGGTCTGGCCGGTCCAGGCCGCCGAGACCCCGAGGTTGCGGTTGAGGCCGATGCCGGCGCCGGCGAAGACCGCCGGATCGCTGCGCCGGTTGCGCAGATGCGAGCCGTAGCCCAACGTCAGCATCAGCGGATAGGCGTCCTCGGCGGTCCATAGCACCGGGAACCAGGTGGCCATGATCCGGTTGCGCTGCGGCGTGTTGGCGGCCTGCCCCCACCGGGCCAGCCCCTCGGCCTCGACGGCCAGATAGATCGGCTCCTCGCTGTCCAGAATCCGTCGCGCCAGCTTGATCTGGAAATAGCCCGAATCGCCGAAATTGTCGGTGAGCGAGGTGACATTGGCGGTGACCTGTACCCCCAGCGCCTGATCCGCGTCGCCCAGCCCCAGACCCAGCGCCAGCGATCCGTCCCAGTCGTGCAGCGTCCCGCCGCGCCGCGAGGTCAGCCCGAGCGAGGCGAAGCCCAGCCCGTGCGGCGCCACCGTGGCCGAGGGGATCGACAGCAGCGTCAGGTTCTTCGGCGCCGCGGTGCCATAGTCGGGCAGGCCGTAGGGGCCGGCGTCCTGCGCCGCTGCCGGCGCCGTCATCAATGCCGCTGCCGATAGCCAGACGCAGAGCCAGACGCAGGGGCGCGCGCGGGCGCCGGCCATCGTCGCCGACCGGGTCGGCTGCTCTGCGGATGGTGTCATGGATGTCCTCCTGGCGGCAGGTCGCATCGGCCGTCCCGTGTCATTCTTCGATGCCATAGGCGCGGCGGATGCCGCGTTGGGTGCCGGGGCCGAAATCGCCGTCGATCGAGCCGGCATAGAATTCATGTTCCTTCAGCCGGGCCTGCAAGGCGCGGCGGGTGGCCGGTTTGAACATGGTCGGGCGTTCGGTCAGCAGGGTCAGCACGTCGCGGCTGCCCGAGCGCAGCGCGGCATAGAGATACTGCGCCGCCTCCTCCGGGCCCTTGCCGGGCACCAGCCCGTCGTCGATCAGCGCGGCGAAGTTGAACTGTGCCTGCGGGTGGCGCAGATCGGCGGCGCGTTCGAAATAGCGCAGCGCCTTCTGCGGATCGGCCGGCAGGCCGAGGCCGCCCTGATAGTAGAGAAAGCCCAGATCGTTGATCGCATCGGCGAAATCCTGATCCGCCGCCGCGCGATAAAGTTCCAGCGCGCGGGCCGGGTCCGCCGGCACGCCGGTGCCGCGTTCATAGAGCTTGGCCAGTTCGAACTGCGCCTCGGGCGAGCCGGCCTCGGCGGCGCGGGTCAGAAAGCCCACCGCCGCCGGCGGGTCGAACCGGCCCTCGTTCGGGTTCAGCCGGATATAGGCCAGCCCCAGCATCGAGCGGGTGTCGCCCTGTTCGGCCAGCGCCAGCAGCTGTTCCTCCTGATCCGGCTTGATCGCCGCCCAGGCATCCAGCGCGCTGGGTGCCTGGGCCGGGTCCTGCCCGTCGGCCGGGCCGGCCAGATAGAACGGCACCCCGGTCAGCGAGCCATAGGTATGCGGCTCCTGCAGATTGCCGGTCTCGCGCAGGACCATGTCGCGGACCTGGCGGAACATCAGGCTGATCTCCAGCCCGGGCTGCACCATCTTGGTCATCAGCGCATGGGCGAAGGGGCTGTTGCGGCCGCGCCCGTCCAGCGCCACCTGACCGTCGCGGGCGGCGAAGGCCACCATCGTGCCGCGGTCGGGGTCGGCGGGGGCCAGCCCGCCGCCGCCGCGCGTGGTCTCGTCGGTCTGGGTCTGAGACTGGGCGGTCTGGGTCGGGCTGATGGCGTCGCCCAGCGGATTGTCGCGGCAGCTGTCCAGGATCACGATGCGCATCTTGCGGGCGTGCTCCACCGCCGCCAGCATCTGTTTCAGCGACACCGATTGCCGCTGCACGTCGCGGTTGCTGGCGACATCGGCATCGACCGGGATCATGAAATTCTCGCCCTGCACCTCGACCCCGTGGCCGGCGAAGTAGATCAGCGCCAGATCGGCGGTCTCGGACCGGAAGGCGAAATCGTCGAGCAGCTGGCGCATCTGCGCGCCGGTGGTGTCGAGCGAGAGGGTGACGTCAAAGCCGATCCCCTCCAGCGTGCGGGCCATGTCGGCGGCGTCGTTGCGGGTATTGTCCAGCGTCGGGATGGTCCGGTAGGCCCCGAGCCCCAGGATCAGCGCCACCCGGTCGCCGGCGGCCGGCGCCATGGTGGCGGTCAGGCTCAGCGCACAGATCAGCAGCAGGCGGAGCAGCCGCATCGCAATACCTTTCGCAAAAACAAAGACACAAGACTATCGGTTGGCCCAGCTTACCCTAGGGCAGCGAAATTGAAAGCCCAGAGTCTGCTGTCTGCTGTCTGCTGTCTGCTGTCGGCTCCGGTCGCGGGGCGGGTTGGCCGGGGTCTGTTCGCCGCGGTGCCGCGCGGCTATGCTGGCCCGGTCCGGCGCCGGCCGGGATCGCGCATTTCAACAGGATGGGCCCGCCATGCCGCGTTTCGCCGCCAACATCTCTCTGCTGTTCGCCGAGCGCCCGTTCATGGCGCGTTTCGCGGCCGCCCGCGACGCCGGTTTCGACGCGGTGGAGATCCTGTTTCCCTATGAGTTTGCCGCCGCCGACGTGGTCCGCGCCCTGGAGGAGACCGGGCTGGAGCTGGTGCTGGTCAACGCGCCGCCGAAGAAAGCCGCCCCCGATCACCCCGCCGTGCCCGGCGGCGAGGAGGCGTTCCGCGCCGCGATGGAGGAGGTGCTGGACTATGTCGCGCCGCTCGATCCCGGCGGCATCCACGTCATGTCCGGCTATGCCGAGGGGCTGGAGGCCGAGGAGGCCTTTGTCGACAACCTGCGCTGGCTGGCCGACCGGGCGCCGGAGCGGCTGTTCACCATCGAGCCGCTCAATCCGGTGGTGCAGCCGGGCTATTTCCTGAACGACTACGATCTGGCCGCGCGGGTGCTGGAGCGGGTGGGGCGGCCCAATCTGGGGCTGCAATACGACAGCTATCACGCCCAGATGATCCATGGCGACGCGCTGGCGGTCTGGCACCGCCATGCCCCGCTGGTCCGCCACATCCAGTTCGGCGCGCCGCCGGATCGCAGCGAACCCCGGCTCGATCAAGGGCCGGTCGATTTCCCGGCGCTGTTGGCGGCCATCGACGCCAGCGGCTACGCCGGCTGGATCGGCGCGGAATACAATCCGACGACAGCGCGGACCGAGGACAGTCTGGGCTGGATGACCGGGCTGCGGAGGTGAGCCTGCGCCGTCTCGGCGGGGCCGCTACGGAATGAACGGAGCTCCGGGGCGTCAGCCCCGGTTCGCACCCACCCTCGGGTCGGGGGCGAACCTCCGCGCCCAGATCCGGCGTGCGGTCAGTGCGCCTCGGCCCAGTTCCGGCCGCGGCCGGCGTCCACCACCAGTTTCACCTTCAGATCCACCACCGGATCGGCGGCGCCCTCCATCACCTCGCGGGCGCGGGCGGTCAGCGTGTCGGCGGCGTCTTCATCGACTTCGAAGATCAGTTCGTCGTGCACCTGCAGCAGCATCTTGGCCGGCAGCCCGGCGATGGCCGCCGGCATCCGGATCATCGCCCGGCGGATGATATCCGCCGCCGTGCCCTGGATCGGCGCGTTGATCGCGGCGCGATAGGCAAAGCCGGCGCGCGGCCCCTTGGCGTTGATCTCGGGCGTATGGATGCGGCGACCGAACAGGGTACGGACAAAGCCGTGCTCCTTGGCGAAGCTCTTGGTCGCTTCCATATAGTCCTTGATGCCGGGGAAGCGTTCGAAATAGCGGTCGATGAAGCCCTGCGCCTCGGCCCGTGGGATGCGCAGGTTGCGCGCCAGACCGAAGCCGGAAATCCCATAGATCACGCCGAAGTTGATCGCCTTGGCCTGCCGCCGGATCTCCGGCGTCATCTGGTCCAGCGGCACGTTGAACATTTCCGACGCGGTGGCGGCGTGGATGTCCTGCCCTTCGGCAAAGGCCTTCTTCATCCCCGGCAGATCGGCGATATGGGCGAGGATGCGCAGCTCGATCTGGCTGTAGTCGAGGCTGACCATCACCTTGCCCTCTTCGGCGACGAAGGCCTCGCGGATGCGGCGGCCTTCTTCTGAGCGGACGGGGATGTTCTGCAGGTTCGGATCGGTCGAGGCCAGTCGCCCGGTCGCCGCCCCCGAGATGATGTAGGAGGTATGGACCCGCCCGGTTTCCTTGTTGATATGATCCTGCAAGGCATCGGTGTAGGTCGATTTCAGTTTCGACAATTGCCGCCAGTCCAGCACCCGCGCCGGCAGGTCATGGCCTTCGGCGGCCAGATCCTCCAGCACGTCGGCGCCGGTGGCATAGGCGCCGGTCTTGCCCCGCTTGCCGCCGGGCAGAGACATCTTGTCGAACAGGATCTCGCCCAGCTGCTTGGGCGAGCCGACGTTGAAACTCTCTCCCGCCAGCTCGTGAATTTCCGCCTCCAGCCCCGCCATCTTCTGGGCGAAGGCGTTGGACATCCGGCTCAGCACCTCGCGGTCGACCTTGACGCCGGCCATTTCCATCTCGGCCAGGACCGGGACCATCGGGCGTTCCAGCGTCTCGTAGACGGTGGTCACCTTCTCGCGGTGCAGCTGCGGCTTGAAGGTCTCCCACAGGCGCCAGGTGATATCGGCATCTTCGGCGGCATAGGCGGTCGCCTCCTCGATCGGGACGAAATCGAAGGTGATCGCCGATTTGCCGCCGCCCAGCAGCGGCTTGATCGGGATCGGCTCGTGCCCCAGATAGCGTTCGCTCAGCGTATCCATGCCATGGCCGTGCAGCCCCGCGTGCATCGCGTAGGACAACAGCATGGTGTCGTCGATCGGCGCCACCTTCACCCCGTAGCGGGCGAAGATCTTGGCGTCGTATTTCATGTTCTGCCCGATCTTGAGGATCGCGTCATCCTCAAGCACCGGCTTCAGGCAGGCCAGCGCATCCTCGACCGGGATCTGCCCCTCGACCAGCGTGGCCGCGCCGAACAGGTCGTCGCCGGCCCCGGTCTTGTGGATCAGCGGGATGTAGCAGGCCTTGCCCGCCGCGGTGGAGAGCGAGATCCCCACCAGATCGGCGGTCATCTCGTCAAGCCCGGTGGTTTCGGTATCGACCGCCACCGCGCCGCGGTCGCGGATCGCGGCGACCCAGGCCTTGAGCGCATCGAGATCGCGGACGCAGTCGTATGTCGTGCTGTCGAACGGCACCGCCTCGGGGGCCGGCGCGTCGCCATAGGCGGGCGCGCTGGGGATGTCCGAGATCACCGGCGCCTCCACCCCCAGCTTTTCGGCGATCCGCTTGGACAGGGTGCGGAATTCCATCTCGGCCAGGAAGGGCAGCAGCACCTCGGGATCGGGGTCGCGCACCTCGAGATCGTCGAGGGTGAAATCCAGCGGCGTGTTCTCGTCCAGCTGCACCAGCCGCTTGCTCAGCTCGATCTGGTCGCGCATCTCGATCAGCGTCTGGC
>JBFXGQ010000034.1:0-16189 GCA_050177915.1 Pseudodonghicola sp.
TCTCGGTCCGATCACCGAAGATGACCGCACCCTCGCGCGCTACCGCGCGGAAATGCCCGATGAAGAATTCGGGACGGCGGTGCAGGAGGAAATCAACCGCCTCCGCGCCATGGGTGCATCGCGCGCCTATATCAGCGAGCGGAGTTTCGACATCGAGGATCAAGCGCGGCAAGACTATGCCGAGCGGCGCTTCATGGCTGAGACCGCCCCTGATGTGATGACGTTCCTCCAGCGGGCCGAGGCCGAGGATGGCACAGCTCTCTCCGAAACAGCTGGGCAGCGCCTGATCGAGCAAGTCGACAGAAACCTCACGCCAAACGCGGTCACCGCCCTGCGCGCGGGCCATGCTGATGTGTTGGACAAGTTCACCGAACATCCGCTGCGGCAGCTGGAACTCGCGAAGGCCTATCTGGAAAGCAGTGAAGTGACCGCCCACGGGCCGGCCATGGAGCGGGTGCTGGATGCGCTCGCCGAGGAACAGATCGAGGCGCAGCGCGCGCGTCACGCCGCGGCCCATGGCGAAAAAGGGATCACCCATGGATAAGGGCAAGATCGCGGGCGGCATCCTCAGCCTGACGCTGGTCGGCCTCGCCATCGGCTATGTCGTGGCCACGGGCTATTTGATCCTGCGCTATGGGCTGTCGACCGAGCGCATTGATTTCACATTGCTCGCGCGGGAATACCGCGGGCTTGGGACCACCGCCACGAAGGACTTCCTTTGGGTGAACCTGATCCTAGGCGGCTTCGGCATAGCCGCGCTCATGTTGAGCGTCACGCTTCTCGGCGACGCACTGACCCGGTTCGGCACGACACATTGGCAGACCAAGGCCGAGATGAAGCGCAACGGCTTTTTTGCCAAGCCGGGCGGTGGGTTCCTGTTGGGCAAGCTTGGTCGCCCGAAATCGAAGGGTCCCTTCCTCGTGTCAAAAACTTTCCCGCATGCGCTGATCGTGGCGCCGACGGGTCGAGGCAAGGGCGTGGGCTTCGTGATCCCGAACCTTCTGACCTACAAAGGCTCGGCCGTGGTGCTCGACGTAAAGGGCGAGAACTTCCGCGAGACCTCGCGCTTTCGCGCCAGCATGGGCGACAAGGTGTTCCGGTTCGCGCCAACAGACTGGGACCGGCCGACGCATCGCTACAACCCGCTTGCCCGCATCGCGGCCATGACCAATCCCGACCGGCAGCAGATGGAGCTGAAGCTGACCGCAAAGCTCTTCCTGCAGACCGACAACGAAAAGCTGAGCGGGCTTCTGGCCGGGGGCATCGATCTGTTCGTGGCGGCCGGCCTTCTGGCCTTCGAGCGCGGCGTGCCGACCATCGGCGAGATCTACCGCATCACCGCTTCGGGCGGCGACAAGCAGAAGGAATACCTCAAGCGCGCGCAGGAGGTGAAGAACAAGTCGGCCAAGCTGATCTTCGAGCGCATGGCATCGACCAACAATGACACCCTGACCTCCTACCTGTCGCTCTTGATGACCTCGGGTCTCGACACCTGGGACAACCGTGCGATCGACGCGGCCACCGCGACCTCGGATTTCTCCTTCCGGGACATCCGGCGTCGCCCCCACGCCATTTATCTCGTGGTCGAGTCCGAGATGATCCGCCCGCTAGCTCCGCTGATCCGGCTCTTTTTCTCCGACCTGATCGCCTCGCTGCAGGCGCAAGAACCGGGGGACGACGAGCCTTGGCCGGTGATGATCATGCTCGACGAATTCGACCGCCTTGGGAAAATGCCGATCGTCGCCGAAAGCATCAAGACGCTGCGCTCCTTCGGCGGGAACCTCGCCATTGTCACCCAGACCATCCCGGCACTGGACGAGATCTATGGCGAAAACACGCGCCGGTCGCTTCAGGGCGGCGCGGGCGTGAAGCTCTACCTCACCCCGTCCGAGCAGAAGACCATCGAGGAGCTAAGCCAGGCGGTCGGCAAGACCACGAAGCGCGTGGTCACACGGTCCCGCGCGGTCGGGCGCAACCCGTTCGAGGGGCGCAGCGTTTCCGAGCGGACAGAGGATACGCCGCTCCTGACGGAAGACCAGGCACGCCGCATGGACCTCGACGAGGTGATCCTCGTGATCGACGCGCAGATGCCGATCCGGGCGCGGCGGATCAAGTATTTCGAGGACCCGATACTCAAGGTGCTGCATGCCGGTCAGGCGGGGAGTTTCCCGTACCCTGACGAGGACGGGCTGCGGCGGGATCGGCAGATGACCGAGACGCGGGAGACGGTAGAGAAGCTGAAGCTGGAACTGCGGGAGGTGCGGGCGGCTGCTGGGGCGCAGGGGCCTGGGACTGCGTCCTCGTCGATGGCCGTTGAGCCACCTGCAACAGAGACGCAGGATCCTCAGCCAGCGCCATCAGGTCGGGCGCGCGGCCGCGCAGCACGCGCTGCAGCGGGTGGCGGTGGGTCCGGTCAATTGTCGTTCGATCTTGCTGGGCTGGGGCTCAAGGAGGCAGACAGGACCCAACTTGCGTCGGCTGTGCAGACGACGCGGTCGATCATCGAAGTTCATGGATGAGCGATGATGGCCGCTTCGCGGACAGTGTCGTCCGGGCCCACTGGGACTTGCACACGGATTGTACGTTGATACGTCCTACCTGCCCCGGGTTGCTACGAAGTCGAGGGTCACACCTCCGATGAACAGACCGATCTCGACAGTATTTCGAAGAGTTTTTTCCAAGACGTCAGTCCCCGATCACTGCAGAACATCATTCTCTTTTGGTCAATCCCACGTTGTGCCAGCGGTTAGGCGCCTGCGACAATGGACATTCTCGTGAGTAATGCCTATCTTTGCAGCATGATCGAACGTGTCATCACCATGCTTGCCATACTCGCGATCACCGTGGTGACGACGGTGACCTCCGCGCACGCGACACGCATGAGCATGAATTCCGGTGTGGATCACGCGAGGCATGTCGCCGACATGATGCACTCTCCGGTCATTGCGAGCCCCGACTGTGCCGCTGGAGAGCACTGTGGACAGGCCGATGCCGAGATGTGCGCGTTCGTCTGCGCAGGTCTCTCGGCCTTTCTGACGTCGGCAGGCGGTGAAGCTGGGCACGCCCACGGTGCCGCCAGTCATGACGTCGCGTCCGAGGCGATCCACGTCAGCCGTGCGCCGGGACTGAACGAACGCCCTCCGAAGCTCCGTCTCCTCTAATCGCGCCCGGGCAGACGCCTGCGGCGTCCCATCGGCCTTGATGAACGGGACGGGATGTCCCGAGGAGACGACCATGAACACGCTTTCACGACGCGGCTTTCTTGCCGCAAGCGCCGCCGCCATTGGCGCGGCACAGATGCCCCGCATCGCCTTTGCGCAAGGGGCGGCGCCGATCAGCCTCGCCGCCGCGACCCGGACCCTCGATATCGATGGACGCGCCGCAACCGTCTTTGGCCTTGTCGGTCCCAGCGGTCAGGGGTTGATCCTCGACCCCGGCCAGAGGTTCCGGGTCGATCTGACCAACGATCTTGATGTCGGCACCATCATCCACTGGCATGGCCAGATCCCGCCCAATGCGCAGGACGGCGTGCCGGACATGCCGATGCCCCTCCTCGCGTCCGGAGAGACCCGATCCTACGATTTTGAGACGCGGCCGGGCACGCATTGGATGCACAGCCATGTGCCGACGCAAGAGATGCAGCTGCTGGCAGCACCGCTGATCGTGCGCTCGGCCGAGGACGTTGCTGCTGACCGGCAGGAGGTCGTGATGTTCCTGCATGATTTCTCCTTCAAGGGCCCCGAGGAGGTTCTGGCGGAGATCGGCGCGGGTCATGGCGGCGGACACGGCGCAGGTCATAGTGCCACTGCGGCGCCCGATCAAGGCGCGCCCATGGGAGGCATGGGCGCGATGCAGGGCATGGATCATGGCGCGATGGGCCATGGCGGCATGGGCAACATGGGTGCGATGATGGGCATGGGCGGCCAGATGGGCGGCATGGCCATGGACCTGAACGATTACGACTGGGACGCCTATCTCGCCAACGACCGGACCCTGTCGGACCCCGAGGTGGTGCAGGTCGAGCGTGGCGGGCGCATCCGGCTGCGGGTCATCAACGCCGCCGCGGCGACGGTGTTCTGGATCGACACCGGGGGTGCCGAGGCGCGACTGGTCGCGACGGACGGCCACGCCGTCCAGCCTGTCGCGGGCAACCGGTTCGGGCTGGCCATGGGTCAGCGGCTGGACATCGAGATCGACCTGCCGAACGACGGCGGCACCTGGCCGATCCTCGCCCTGCGCGAAGGCGCGCGCGAGCGCACCGGCCTGATCCTCGCTACGCAGGGAGCCGAGGTCCGGCGCCTCGATGCCATGGCGGAGACCGCAGCACCCGCGTTCGACACCGATCTTGCACAGGAGGCGCGCCTCATCGCCCGCGATCCCCTGCCGGATCGGCAGGTGGACCGCAGCCAGATGCTGATGCTCGGCGGCTCGATGCAGCCCTATGTCTGGACGATCAACCGGGCCGTCTGGGGCCAGCACCAGCCGATCACCGCGCGCAGCGGCGAACGGGTCGTGCTGTCGTTCCACAACATGTCGATGATGGCCCACCCGATGCATCTGCACGGGCATGTGTTCCAGGTCGTCGGCCTGAACGGGCGGCGTGTTGCCGGTGCCCTGCGCGACACGGTTCACGTTCCGCCGATGTCGATGGTCGATGTCGCCCTGGACGCCGGCGAGGCCGCGCGCTGGATGCTGCATTGCCATCACATGCCGCACCTTGCGACCGGCATGATGACCGAATTCGCGGTCACGGCGTCGGTGTGATCCGGGCGGGGCGTCCGGACAGGGCGCCCCGATGTCCCGACACCGATCCTGTGCTGTCCTGCCCCATGTTGTCGTGATGGCCGGTCAATAGGCGCACCCTGCGGGTGAAAATCAGGAGGATGAGACGATGAACTGGAACGATATGGGCTCCGGAATGGGTTTCGGAATGGGGATTGGCTGGCTCTTCGGCCTGCTGATCCTTGCGCTGGTGGTTTTGGCCATAGCAGCGCTGGTCAAATATCTTCGGAAATAGACGAAAGGACTTCTCAATGGCTTACACAATCAATCGCATGATCCCCGACATCGGGATCGAAGACGTCGACCCGCGCACCCGTGCTGCGCTGGCGGACTATGGCTTCGGCGTCCTGACCGAGATCGACGTCAAGGCTACGATGAAAAAGAAGCTTGACGTCGAGATGCCCGCCTACCGCATCCTCGGCGCCTGCAACCCGAAGATGGCGTATCAGGCGATCGGGATCGAGCCTCGGGTCGGCGCGATGCTGCCCTGTAACGTCATCCTGCGCGAGGTAGACGGCGGCGTGGAAGTCAGCGCCATCGATCCTGTGGCGTCGATGCAGGCGATTGAGAACGCCGAGCTGACGGCCGTGGCGGGCGAGGTGCGTGACCTCCTGGCGAAGGCCATCGCGGCGGTGTGAGATGAGCCTGCGCGCCACCATTCTCGCCGGCCTTGCGATCCTCGGGATCGTCCTGCTCGCTGTCTGGCAGGTCGCGCCTTCGGTGTTCGCCGAGGCGCGCAGCCTTCTGCAGCCCGAGCGTCTGGAGAAACTGGTTGCGCGCGCCGGCCTCTGGGGGCCGGTCGTGATCGTCACGTTCATGACCATTGCGGTCGTAGCCAGCCCGATCCCGAGCGCGCCCATCGCAATGGTGGCAGGTGCGGCCTACGGGCATGTCTGGGGGACAGGGCTGGTCGTGATCGGGGCGGAACTCGGGGCGCTGATCGCCTTCGGCCTCGCGCGGGTTCTGGGGCATGATGTCTTGCGGCGGGTTTTTGGTGACCGCGTCGATGCCGGGCTGCTCGGCTCGCAGAACGCGTTGACGGCGACGGTTTTCGCCAGCCGCCTTATGCCCTTCGTGTCCTTCGACATGGTCAGCTACGCGGCCGGACTCAGCCGTCTCCATGCTTGGCGTTTCGCCGTCGCGACACTGGCGGGCATCATCCCGGCGAGCTTCCTGCTTGCCCATTTCGGCGGCGAGGCGGTTAGCGGAGACCTCGGGCGCGCAACTTGGGCAGTTCTCGGTCTCGGGCTCGTGACGGGCTTGCCGCTGCTCTGGGTGGCGCTGCGGCAAAAGCCTGAAAAGGAAAATCCATGACGAAAAGTGATTACGAGAAAAACAGCATTACCCTCCCGGGTGCTGTGGCCATGGGAACCGGCGTGATGATCGGCGCGGGCATCTTCGCGCTGACCGGGCAGATCGCCGAACTCGCCGGGCCTCTCTTCCCGCTCTCGTTCATCGTGGGCGCCATCGTGACCGCGTTCAGCGCCTACACCTACATCAAGATGTCGAACGCGTATCCGTCAGCGGGCGGCATCGGGATGATCCTGAAGAAGGCCTACGGCCCGACGACGGTCGCGGCGGGCGCGGCCCTCCTGATGGCGCTGTCGATGGTGATCAACGAAAGCCTCGTCGCGCGCACCTTCGGCACCTACACGCTGCGGGCGTTCGGCGGCGATCCGGACAGCATCCTCGTGCCTATTCTCGGTGTCGGGCTGATCGTCTTCGCCTATCTCGTGAACGCATCGGGCACCCGGTCGGTCGGGCTGTTCTCCATCATCATGGCCGTGCTCAAGGTGGGCGGCATCGCGCTGTTCGGCGCAGCGGGTCTTTGGGCAAGCGGCATCTCGTTCGAGGCGACGGGTGATGATTTTGCAGCCACAGGGTTCGTGGCGTCGGTTGCGCTGTCGATCCTGGCCTTCAAGGGCTTCACGACCATCACCAACAGCGGCGCAGAGGTCACCGACCCGCACCGCAACGTGGGCCGGGCCATCATCTGGTCCATCGCGCTCTGCGTCGTCGTCTATCTGTTGGTGGCCTTCGCGGTCGGCTCCAGCCTGCCGCTCGACCGCATCGTGGCGGCGAAGGACTACGCGCTGGCCGAGGCCGCCGAGCCCGCGCTCGGGCAAACAGGCTTCTACCTGACGGTGGCGCTGGCGCTGGTGGCCACCGCGTCGGGTCTGATCGCCAGCGTGTTCGCGGTCTCGCGGATGCTGGCGATGCTGACCGACATGAAAATGATCCCGCACAGCCATTTCGGGATGCAAGGCACGATCAAGGACCACACGCTCGTCTACACCGTCGTGATAGCGGGCTTCCTGACGGTCTTCTTCGATCTCAGCCGCATCGCCTCGCTCGGGGCCTTCTTCTATCTGGTGATGGACATGATCATCCACTTCGGCGTGTTCCGGCATCTGCGCGAGGAAATTGGTGCGCAAGGCTGGGTGTTGCTGACGGCCATCGCCCTCGACGCCGTGGTGCTGGCCGCCTTCGCTGCGATGAAGTGGCAGTCCGACCCGCTCATCGTCGTGGTCGGCATTCTTGGCATGGCGCTGGTGTTCCTGTTCGTCCGGCTGTTCTTAGCGCGCAATCCTGTCGGGGAAGGCGCTCACGACCATCACTAAAGGGCTTGAGCTTCCAGTCCTTGGAGGCGGCAAGCAAGAAACATCGAAAGGCTG
Organism: Pseudodonghicola sp.; assembly: GCA_050177915.1. GTDB lineage: Bacteria > Pseudomonadota > Alphaproteobacteria > Rhodobacterales > Rhodobacteraceae > Pseudodonghicola. Next base: position 7,458 of record JBFXGQ010000034.1, read on the forward strand.
GCAGACCATGGAGCACGATCACCATCACGCAACGCCCGACATCCCGGCTGGGACCGAGACGGCAAAGGACCCGGTCTGCGGGATGACGGTCGCGGTCAAGGCGGACGGGCGTCACGCCGCGTTCCAGGGCGAGACCTTCCATTTCTGCTCGGATAAGTGCCAGACGAAGTTCCAGGCGGATCCGTGGTTCTATGCCTCCGGCCGCGCGTCCGGGCAGAAGAAGGCAGCTCCCGCCAACGTCCAGTACACCTGTCCGATGCATCCCGAGATCGTCCGGGATGCGCCGGGGTCCTGCCCGATCTGCGGCATGGCGCTGGAACCGATCGTACCGTCGGACGAGCCCAGCGAGGAATTGACCGACTTCACCCGCCGGATGTGGATTTCCGCCGCGGCGGCGGTACCGCTTGTCATCCTGACCATGGGCGAATTGGTCGCCCTGCCGGTGCGCGACTGGATCGGGCATCAGACAGCAAGCTATCTCGAGTTCGTGCTGGCCACACCGATCATCCTCTGGGCGGCGCTGCCGTTCTTCCGGCGCGGCTGGGATTCGATCGTGAACCGCAGCCCCAACATGTGGACGCTGATCAGCCTCGGCGTGGCGGCGGCCTATCTCTATTCGCTGTTCGCCACGTTCCTCCCGGGCGTTTTCCCCGAACAATACCGGATGGGCCACGGCGTCGGCACCTATTTCGAGGCAGCCGTGGTGATCGTCACGTTGGTCTTTGTGGGGCAGGTTCTCGAACTGCGCGCGCGCGAACGCACAGGCGACGCGATCCGCGCACTCCTCGACCTCGCGCCCAAGACAGCGCGGCGGATCCTGCCTGACGGCACCGAATACGACGCGCCGCTCGGGAACATCATGGAGGGTGACAGGCTGCGCGTGCGCCCGGGCGACGCGGTCCCGGTCGACGGAACGGTGATCGAGGGCCGCTCGTCTCTCGATGAAAGCATGCTGACCGGCGAGTCCATGCCGGTGGAAAAGGGTCCGGGCGATGACGTGACCGGCGCCACGATCAACAAGAACGGCAGCCTCGTGATCGAGGCGGGCAAGGTCGGCGCCGACACCGTGCTGGCGCAGATCGTCGCCATGGTGTCGAACGCGCGCCGGTCCCGCGCGCCGATCCAGGGGCTGGCCGACCGCGTGTCGGCGGTGTTCGTGCCGACGGTCGTCGCAATAGCGATCATCGCCTTCGTAGTCTGGCTGATCTTCGGCCCCGAACCTGCGCTGGTCTTCGCCATCGCCTCTGCCGTGTCGGTGCTGATCATCGCCTGCCCCTGTGCGCTTGGTCTCGCCACGCCGATCTCGATCACCACGGCGGCGGGCCGCGGCGCGCAGGCGGGCGTGCTCATCAAAGACGCCGAGGCGCTGGAGCGCATGGCGGGCGTCGATACGCTGATCGTCGACAAGACCGGCACACTGACCATGGGCAAGCCGAAACTGACGGATACGGTCGCACTCGATGATCTGGCGGAAATGGATTTGTTGTCGCTCGCCGCAGCCCTGGAGCGCGGTTCCGAACACCCTCTGGCCGAAGCCATCGTCGAGGGCGCCGAGGCCCGGGGGGCACCGCGTCAGGAGGCAACGGACTTCGACGCCATCACCGGCAAGGGCGTGAACGGCAAGGTCAGCGGGCGCGCGGTAGCGCTCGGCAACGCCGCCATGATGCGGGATATGGGTCTGGACACGGGCGCAGCCGAGGCGAAGGCAGATACCCTGCGCGCCGAGGGCAAGACGGCGATGTTCGTCGCCGTCGATGGCGTGCTCGCCGGTATCGTGGCGGTCGCCGACCCGATCAAGGACAGCACCGCGCAGGCCATCCGCGAACTGCATGCGCAGGGACTGCGCGTCATCATGGCCACCGGCGACAACGAGCGCACGGCGCAGGCAGTGGCCGGCCAGCTTGGCATCGACGAAGTGCGCGCGGGCATCCTGCCCGAGGCGAAAAAGGACCTGATCGAGCAGTTGCGCCGCGATGGCCACAAGATCGCGATGGCGGGCGACGGTGTGAATGACGCCCCCGCGCTGGCCGCTGCGGACGTCGGCATCGCCATGGGAACTGGCGCGGATGTGGCGATGGAAAGCGCCGGCATCACCCTGTTGGGCGGCGACCTGATGGGCATCGTACGCGCGCGAAAACTCGCGCGCGCCACCCTGCGCAATATCAAGCAAAACCTGTTCTTCGCCTTCGCCTACAACGCGCTTGGCGTCCCTATCGCGGCAGGACTGCTTTACCCTGTCACCGGCCTTCTCCTCTCGCCGATGATCGCGGCGGCGGCCATGAGCCTGTCGTCGGTCTCGGTGATCACCAACGCCCTGCGACTTAGGCGGGTCGATCTCTGACCTGTCCGTCTACACATGCAAACTCGAAAGGAAGATCAGATGAACCAAGACACTTTTTCCCGCCGCACGCTTCTGCTCGGCGCAGTTGCGCTGGTGGCTGCGTCGTCCTTGAGGACTCTGGCACAAGGCACCGGACCGGCGATCCACGTGATGAAGGACCCGAACTGCGGCTGCTGCTCGGCCTGGATCGATATCCTCGAAAACGACGGCTTTGTCGTCACGACCGAGGCGAGCGCCGGAACGCTTCTGATGCGCTACAAGCTGGACAACGGCATCCCGCAGGAGATGGTCTCCTGCCATACGGGCCGTGTGGACGGCTACACGATCGAGGGCCACGTGCCCGCTGCGGACATTCGCCGTCTTCTGGTGGAACGCCCCGACGCGGTCGGCCTTGCAGTTCCCGGCATGCCCTACGGATCGCCCGGCATGGGCCCGGAGTCGCAGCGAGAGGCTTATGTCGTCTACCTGATCCGTCGTGACGGCACGACAGAGACATTCTCAAGCTATCAGGCAGCCTGAGATTCGCATGACATTCAGGGGCATACGTTGAGGCTCGCTCAAAGCTGTGACGCCCAGCGGGGGTGCTGGTCGTCCACGACAAACGGATGCGCGTGGCGCCGGGCGCCCTTCAGATGGGGGTGGTCGAGCGGCAGATTGTCATGGCTGTGCTCGAGGATCTCTGGATCCTCCTGCGGCCAGAGGCGAAGGGCCGACAACGCGCCGACGCCCGCCAGCGCCGCCAGCGTCCCGAGGGCCGCGACCGGCCCGAACTGCGTCATCAGCCAGCCGGACAGCGGATAAGTGACGAGCCAGCACGCATGGCTGAGCGCGAACTGGGCGGCGAAGAGCGCGGGGCGATCCTCCGCATGGGCGGAGCGCCGCAGCAGGCGGCCGGAGGGGGTGAGCACCGCCGAATACCCCAGTCCCACCAGCAGCCATGCACCAAGGAGGACGGGCCAGGTGAGCCCAAGGGCGGCGACCTCTCCGGCCAGACCGAGGAGCGTCAGCACCATGAGCGCAGCGCCGGCGACCATCACCGGTCGGTCCGGCAGGCGGTCGAGCAGCTTCGGCAGCGCAAGTGCGGCCAGCATCGAGCCCGCGCCGAAGGCGAACAGCGTCCAGGCCAGCGCGGATGCGTCCAGCCCCAGCGTGCTGCGCACCAGCACCACCGAGTTGACCAGCACCATCGCGCCCGCAGCGGCTGCGGCGAGGTTCAGCGCCAGCAGGCCGCGCAGGCGCGGTGTCGCAAGGTAGATGCGGATGCCGCGCGTCGTGCGGTCGTAGATGCCACGCGGCTCGGACGGTTTCGGGCTGGGCAGCAGGACCGAGACGACCAGCGCCGCGGAGGCCGCGAACCCCACCACCGTTCCAAGGAAAAGCGAGTTGTAGCTCACCACCACAAGTAGGAGCCCGGCCAGCATCGGGCTGGCGATGTTCTCAAGGTCATAGGCCAGCCGCGACAGCGACAGCGCCCGCGTGTAGCGCGCCTCGTCCGGCAGCACGTCCGGGATGGTCGCCTGGAAGGTCGGCGTGAAGGCGGCGGACGCCGATTGCAGCAGGAAGATCAGGAGATAGACCTGCCAGACCTCGGTGACGAAAGGCAGGCAGAGCGCCGCGCCCGCCCGCACCAGATCAAGTGCTACCAGAAACGCCCGGCGGTTCACCCGGTTCGCAAAAGCCCCGGCGATGGGGGCAATGCCGACATAGGCCACCATCTTGATGGTGAAGACCGTGCCCAACACCAGGCCTGCGTTGTCGCCCGCAAGATCGTAGGCCAGAAGCCCCAGTGCCACGGTGGCAAGCCCCGTACCCAGAAGCGCCACGACCTGTGCAGCGAAGAGATGGCGATAGGTACGGTCGGCAAGGACTTCGAGCACTGCAGTGACCTCAGAGGTAACGGGAGATGGTTTTCAGTTCATCGCGGTCCGCGGGCGAGTGATCAGCATCGAGGCAATGGTCCAGGTGATCGTGGATCAGCGCACGCTTGGCGTTGACCACCGCCTTCTCGACCGCCTGAAGTTGCTGCGCGATCTCGAGGCAGGGTTTGCCCGCCTCGATCATGTCGATCACGGCACGAAGATGCCCATCGGCGCGCTTCAGCCGGGCGACGAGGGCGGGATGGGTTGCGTGCACATGGGGCTTTGTCATAGAAAGACGCTATCCTCCCCAGGGGGATAGAACAAGATGGCTCCATGAATGGGCCGCGACGACGAGCGGGCGGACAGGCAAGATCGATGGCACTTCTGCGGACATACGGACGAAATGCGTTTGCGACGCTTCTGTGCCTGTCGCTGGTGGTCTGGTCCGTCATGCCGGCCGCAACCCATGCGCCGACTGTCTTCGAGACGATCCAGGATCATCTGGAGATGATCGCCGACCACGGCCATTCGCATGGGTTCGAGGAAGATCTCTACTGGGCCATGCACGGTCACAGCCACGAGGCCGCCGACCACGATCACAGCCAGGCATTCCTGTCGCTGGGTCACGGGGGCCAACTGGTCTTTGCGCAAAGGGATGCGTGGCGGCTCCGGACCTCGCCGGACGGCCCCCACCGCACCTTCCGGATCGAACGCCCTCCACGTGCCTGATCGGCATCGCGCATCGCGCGGCATACCGATCCTTTAACAGCACAACGGAGATCTATTCATGACTTCAGGCTATTGGGGCTTGCGCGCGCTGGCATCGCGCCGCGCGGTCGCCCTGACCATTGCAGTGCTCGCGCTCTACGCATCCAGCGTGGCGCAGGTGCTCGCCCACAACGTCACCGAAGGTGACGCGGGCTACATCCAGGAAATCTGGGGGGTGCACATCATCCCCTTCATATATCTCGGCGCCAAGCACATGGTGACGGGATACGACCACATCCTGTTCCTGCTTGGCGTCGTCTTCTTCCTCTACCGGATGAAGGACGTGGCCATCTACGTCAGCATTTTCGCCATTGGCCACTCGGTCACGATGCTGGCGGGCGTCTGGTTCGGCTGGGGCATCAATGCCTACATCATCGACGCCATCATCGGCCTGTCGGTAGTCTACAAGGCGCTCGATAACCTCGGGGTTTACCAGCGCTGGTTCGGGTTCCAGCCCAACACCAAGGCCGCGACGCTGATTTTCGGGCTGTTTCACGGCACCGGGCTCGCAACCAAGATCCTCGAATACGAGATCGCGGAAGACGGGCTCTTGGCCAACCTTCTGGCTTTCAACGTGGGCGTCGAAGTCGGGCAACTTCTCGCGCTGTTCGTGATCCTGATTGTCATGGGCTACTGGCGCAGGAGCCCGAAGTTCATGACCCAGGCAACCTATGCAAACATCATCATGGTTCTTCTTGGCGTCTTGCTGACCTATCAGCAGATCGCCGGATTCATCGCCAGCACATAAAGGAAAGAACAATGCACAACGCACCGAAACCCAACATCGAAGACCTGCCAACACCGGCTCAACTGCGCCGCTCGACGATCATCGCTGGCATCGGGGCGGTGGTCATTGGCCTGATGGTGTATCTGCCCGCTGAATATGGCACGGACCCGACAGGCGTGGGCAGCATTCTGGGCTTGACCGAAATGGGCGAGATCAAAACCCAGCTTGCGGAAGAAGCGGAGGCGGACCGGTTGCTGGACCTCGAGGCTGCCGGAGGCGACCAGTCCTCGAGCCTGCTCGACGATATCTTCGGCCTGTTCGTGGGGGCGGCCCACGCTCAGGATGCGGAGGTGTGGCGCGACGAGACAAGCTTCACGCTGGCGCCCGGCGACACTGCGGAATGGAAACTCGTAATGACCGAGGGACAGACCGCGCAATACCGCGTGCTGGTCGAAGGCGGACGGATCAACTTCGACTTGCACGGCCATGGTGGTGGCCAATCGGTTACCTACGAACGAGGCCGTGGCTCGACGGGGGACGAAGGCGAGATCGTAGCCGCATTCGACGGCGAGCACGGCTGGTTCTGGCGCAACCGCGACAGCGAGGCCGCCACCGTGACCGTTCAGCTCCGTGGCGAATACGCCGAGTTTCGCAACGCAAACTGAACTCTTCCACGATCGGCGGCGCGTCTTCGGCGCGCCGCCGATCGCTTCCGGCTTCACCCACCCAACCGCTTCGCCCTCTCCGCCATCCTGACCACCTGCGCGCTTGCGGTGGCCGCAGCGCTTCGCACGGCGGCGGGAGCTTGCACCGCCCCTCGGCCGATCGCTTCGCCCGTCGTGAGCGCACCGATCCTAGCTCTTCCTTGCACACCTGAGGTGTTCACCAAGCCCCGCAGGACCCCTGCGGAGCCGCTGACGATAGCGGGTGCCGCGGCCACCATAAGGTTCCCCGAAATCCCCCGCACGATCAGGGGAGTCGCCGCGACAAAACCCTTCGCCAGGAATACCATCACGAAGAATGGCACGAGCGAACCGATGTTGGTCGCGGAGTTCGGATCACCGAGCTGGGCCAGCAGCGAATTCGCCATGCCGACGACGGTCGAGAACATGGCGGCGATGACGATGGGGTAGAAGGCGTAGCTGATCGTCGTCGAGACCCACCTGTGAAAGAAATCCTTGGTCGCATCGAACAGCGACAAAGCGATCATGATCGGAGCGAGGCCGAGCATCAGGGTCAGCATCATCTTGGCGAAGATGAGGACGATGCCCGTCATGAAGCCGAGCAGGCTCAACATGACAAGGCCGATCCCGCCCAGGATCGCGCCGGTCATCCAGTTCAGGTTGTTGCCGATCGCGTTCAGGTATTGGCTGAACTCGGTGATCAGCCGGTCGAATTCGCCCGCGAAGTAGGTGGCCCCTGCCCCGCCGCCGCCAACCGAGGAGAACAGAGCCCCGGCAACGTAGTCGAGCCCACCGATAACAGCATTGGCGACCGCGTTGAAGTTGGCCCAGTTGAAGGCAAAGAGCCCTATCAACATCAGCTTTATCAAGTACCAGAAGAAGCTGGCCCCATCCATGCTTCGGAACTGGAAGGCCATGTTGATGCAAACGCCGATCAGCGAAAGCGTGACCATCAGCAGGACGATCGTGCCGGTATTGCTCGCCACAGCCCCGAACTGGGACTCGGCGGCATCGGCAAGGAAGCCGTCGGCGGTTCCGACCATCCAGCTGACGATGCTCATTACCAGTTGCCCTGAGCTTCGCAGAAATCCTGGACGTCGCGGGCGATCTGGTTCTGTTCGTTGCGGAGGGCCAATTGGGTCTGAGTGTGCTCTGCCTGCGTGCTTGTCGCGAACCGTTCCTCGTATTCGGCCGAGGCTGCATCCCATGACGGGAAGCGGACATCACAGCCGCAGTCGCCAGTTTCCTTGATCGCCTCCCATGACCGCAGCTCGTAGAGCCGCATCAACGTCAGCGCCTTGTAGGCCTCACGCGGGTGAATCTCGTCCATCCAGGTCGGGCGAGCAAGCCGGTCGTTGCAGATCCGGTATTGCTGGGGCGACATGGTCACGGTGAGATCGTTCGTCACCTGAGGCGCGGTCTGGGCCGCGAGGGGCGCGGCCAGCAGGGTGACAGCGGCGGCGAGGGTGGTCTTGCGCATGGGGGTTTCCTTTCGGTTCATTCGGCCGCGACCGTGGGGCGCTCGGCACCCCCGGCTGGACCGGTGTTCTGGTCTGGACGTCTTGCCTGCCCCGGCAGGAAGAACTCGGTGATGCCGCGGGCGCCGTCATGGCGACCGGCCTGGATGACCACGTCGATGGAGCCCTCGATGTAGTCGACCATGTCGGCATAGGTCATGGGCACGTCAGTCTTGAGGGCTGCGATGGCGAGTCGGCGGACGGCCAGCTGTGGGGTCTCGGCATGCAGCGTGGTGAGCGAGCCGCCATGGCCGGTGTTGATCGCCTCAAGGAAGGTCATGGCCTCGCGACCACGGACCTCGCCCAGCACGATCCGATCAGGCCGCATGCGCAGGGTCGAGGCCAGAAGCACATCGGCGCTGCGGGCGTCTGCGTCGCGATCAGCAATCAGCGTCACGGCATTCGGCTGTTCGGGGCGCAGTTCTGCAGCCTCTTCGATCGTGATGATCCGCTCTTCAGACGGGATCAGGGAGAGGATCTTGCGCGCCGCGACGGTCTTGCCGGTCGACGTACCACCCGAGACGATCATGTTGAGCTTGTTCTCGACGCAAAACCGCAAGGCGGCGTCGATATCGCCGGAGGCCACCACATCGCGCAGCGCGGCGTTCCGTTCGCGGCGCAGACCTTCGAGGCTGCGCTCCTTTCCATAGAGGAAGCCGAGCCGGATTGCCTCCAGCGGCAGGGAGGAGAAGAACCGCAACGATATTGAAAACCCGCCCTCGACTGCCGGCGGCTGGATCACCTGCGCGCGGATCGGGCGATCTCGATATAGGATCGAGACCGAGACAATGGGCTTCTTCGTGCTGAGCGTCGTCGAGGCGGCCGAGGCGATCTGGT